>JAJPZE010000211.1 GCA_021204565.1 Prevotella sp.
CGCTTTTACACTCTAAGAACGCCGCTTTTACACTCTAAGAACGCCGCTTTTACACAACACGGGAGAGGGATATGGCGGGGCATAAAGGGCAGAGCAGGGGTATATGATGTGTGTCATGAGCGGATACGGTGCAAATTCGTCGGGCGTCCTCTCTCTGTGTTCGTTCTCTCTCCTCATCCTCAACATTTACATAATGTCGGTTGCGCATCATTTCCGGGAATGGGGCGGGCGAGCCGGTGAATATGTTTGTTTGCGCTATTTTTGCAGGGTTATTGATTGATTTCTTATTATTTTTGCACCGCATCTATTGCGAGGCTATGACAGACTTCAATGTGGTTACTCAGTCGTTCGATTTGCCGGTTATGCAGGTGTTGCAGGGCACGTCGTCGCTCTATCTCGACCGTTTAGTACTTGTACTCACGTCGGCTTATACGTGGATACCGCTATATATTGCGTTGACGTATATGGTTCTGAGGAGCGAGCGAACCTTATCCCGGACTTTGCCGGTTGTTGTGTTTTGTTTGCTTTCCGTGGGGATGGCGAGTTTGCTTGCTGACCAGGTGATGAAACCCTTTTTTATGCGCTATCGTCCGGGTCAGGACATGATGTTGAAATATACGATAGATGTGGTGAATAACTATCGCGGAAGCCGTTATGGTTTCGTGTCGGCTCACGCGGGCAACACTATGGCGTGCGCGGTGTTCTTTTGTCTGCTTGTGCGGAACAGATTGTTCACTTGCGTGATGTTGTTCTGGTCGTTGCTCAATTGTTACACCCGTATTTATCTCGGCGTGCATTATCCGAGCGATGTTCTCGGGGGTATTTGTTTAGGCGTCATATGCGGTTCGGCGGTGTACGTCATCTACCGTCTTGCGTCGAGAAAGATTATCGTCCGCCCGGCGTTTGTGTCGAAGCGGTACACTTCGTCCGGCTTTATTGTCGACGACGTGTATATAGCGGCGATAACGTTAGTGTTGTTGATGATGTACGCGATGTTCCGCGCGATATTTGAAATATAGAGTTATGAGCGGTCCCGAGCATATACGAATTGCCGATTACGACTATCCCCTGCCCGACGGGCGCATAGCTAAATTCCCGTTGGAGCGGCGTGATGACGCGAAGTTGCTTGTCTACAAGCACGGCGAAATCACGTCTTCGGTATTCCGGGACGTATGTAATTATTTGCCGCATGACGCGCTGATGGTGATGAACAACACGCGGGTTATACAGGCGCGCATACATTTCCGCAAGGCGACGGGCGCGCTCATAGAGGTCTTTCTCTTGGAACCTGCCGAGCCGGCTGACTACGAACGGATGTTCGAAGCCAAAGGAACATGCAGCTGGGCTTGCCTTGTGGGTAATCTGAAGAAATGGAGAGAGGGGACGTTGTGCCGGCAAGAGGACAGTACGAAAGGTCGCGTTACTCTTCGAGCCACACGGGGAGAGACGCGGGGCACGTCGCAGATAGTGGCGTTCGACTGGGATAACGCGGAGCTTAACTGGGCGGACGTGTTGGAAATAGCGGGGGAGTTACCCATCCCCCCATATCTAAACCGCGCGGCGGAAGAGGCTGACAAGACGACGTATCAGACGGTTTACTCGAAGATAAAGGGTTCTGTCGCCGCGCCGACAGCGGGTTTGCACTTCACTCCGGAGACGCTCGCGGCGGTTGACAGGCACGGCATACATCGCGAAGAGATAACGTTGCACGTCGGGGCGGGCACGTTCCGTCCTGTTAAGAGCGAAGAGATAGCGGGGCACGAGATGCATACGGAATACATTGCGGTGCATCGCGAAACGGTCGGGAGCTTGCTTCGTTACGGGGCGAAGGCGATAGCTGTCGGCACGACAACCGTCCGCACGCTCGAGAGCCTCTATTATATCGGATTGAAATTGCACGCGAACCCCGATTTGAAAGAGGAGGAGTTAGCGGTCGGGCAATGGGTTCCTTACGAAACGGAGAGCGCATTATCCGCGCAGGAAGCATTGCAATCGTTGCTCGCATATATGGATAATAACGGGTTGGACGTGCTTCATACGTCGACGCAAATCATTATCGTGCCGGGATATAAGTACAAGATTGTCAATGCTTTAATTACGAATTTTCATCAGCCGAAGAGCACTCTGCTTCTGCTTGTAAGCGCGTTTATCGGCGATGATTGGCGGCGCGTGTACCGCTTCGCATTGGATAATGATTATCGTTTCCTTAGTTACGGCGACGCTTGTTTGTTAATTCCTTAAACGTTATGATTAAGATTGGAGATAAGGTCAGGTTCTTAAACGAGACGGGCGGAGGGCGCGTTACGGGTTTTAAGAAAGGGAATATTGTTCTTGTTGAGGATGAGGACGGCTTTGAGATACCTGTGCTTATAAGTAATGTTGTCGCGGTTGAGAGCGACGATTACGGCACGCCGAAGCCGGTTGCTCCGCCGCAGAAACCCGCCGATAACGACGAAGACTACGACCCTGCGGATAGGGAAGTAACGTTCAAAGCTCCCGTCGAGGAGCGCAAGGGCGGCGACAAGCTCTCGGCATATCTTGCGTTTGTGCCGGCGAATGCCAAGGAATTTACGACCACGAGCTTTGATTGTTACTTCGTTAACGACTCCAATTATTATCTCCGCTACGTATGTCTGAGAGCGGAGAACGGCAATGCGCAGCTGTGGCGCGAGGGGGAGACGGAGCCCAATACCAAGGAGTTGATTGCCGGGATACGCCGTGAGGAGCTGAACGATTTCGACCGTCTGACCGTTCAGGCGATTGCATACAAGCGCGGCAAACCTTATATTCCCAAACCCGTGATAAATGTTCAGCTGCGTTTCGAGGCGGTAAAGTTTTACAAGCTTCATACGTTCGCGGAGAACGATTTCTTCGAGCAACCGGCGTTGTTATATACTATTGTAGAGAATGATATACATGTTCGTCCGCTCGTCGTCGACCCGAAAGAGCTTCAAAAAGAGATGATGGCGAAACGCGCGGACGCGGAACCGAAGAAGATAAAAGAGGTCAGACGCAAGGGTAAAGACGAGGTCGTGGTGATTGATTTGCACGCCGGCGAGTTGCTCGAGACTACGGCGGGGATGTCGAACGGCGACATTCTCAACTATCAGCTCAAAGTTTTCAACGACACTCTTGCGGAGTACGGCGCGAAGAAAGGTCAGAAGATAATCTTCATCCACGGCAAAGGCGAGGGCGTATTGCGCCGCTCCATCATCAATCAACTCAACTATAAATACAAGAAATACCAGTATCAGGACGCGTCGTTTGCCGAGTATGGTTACGGTGCGACGCAGGTTACGATTAAATAAAACGCGGTTTATGAGGAATTACGGATTTGTTAAAGCCGGCTCCGCCATCCCGTCCGTGCGCGTTGCCGACGTGGATTATAATGTCCGGCAGATAAAGTTGTTAATAGACAAAGCGGCGGAACGAGGCGTTGAGATATTGTGTTTCCCGGAGCTGTGCATTACCGGTTACACTTGTCAGGATCTCTTCCGCAGCACCGGACTGCTTGACTCCGCCGCCGCGGCAATAGACGACTTGCAAAGTTATTGCCGCGATCTGCCGATGGCGGTTATAGCCGGAGCGCCGGTCAGAAAGGGCAACCGGCTCGCCAACACGGCGGTTATCTTCGCCGGGAACGCGAGGTACACGGTTGAGAAAACGCATTACCCGAACTACGGGGAGTTTTATGAGCGGCGTTGGTTTGCCCCGTCGTGCGTTGGCGAACGTCCGAAGATATTCGAAATGAAGTCGGGAGAGAGGTTCGCCGTAGAGATATGCGAGGATCTCTGGTCGCCCGTACAGCCGAGCTCGCAGTTGGCTGTTGCCGGGGCGGACATCATCTTCAACCTCTCCGCCACGGACGAATTAGTGGGCAAGCACCAATATCTTCTCTCTCTTCTTGCCGGTCAAAGCGCGCGCTGCATTGCCGGATATGTTTACAGCTCCGCAGGTTTCGGGGAGAGCACGCAGGACGTGGTTTACGGCGGAAACGCGCTCATATACGAGAACGGCTTACAACTTGCGCGGAGCGAGCGCTTCTTGGCCGGCGCGCAACTTATCGTTGCGCAGATTGATATAGAGCGTCTCAGGGCGGAGCGGCGGACAAACACCACGTTCGCAAATATTGCCGGGCAAGCCGAAAGTGTTGATATAGAGCGGCTTGACATAGATTTAAGCAACACGGGTTTCAAACTCGAACGGCTGTATAACCCTCATCCGTTCATCCCCAAAGCGGACGATATGGCGGCCGTCTGCAATGAAATATTCAGCATTCAGGTAATGGGGCTCGTCAAACGGCTTACGCATACTCTCTGCCGTAATGTTGTAATCGGCATCAGCGGAGGCTTGGATTCAACTCTCGCCTTATTGGTTTGCGTCGCCGCATTCGATAAGTTGGGCATTGAGCGAACGGGCATACACGGCATTACGATGCCCGGTTTCGGCACGACTGACCGCACCCGCTCCAATGCCGCAGCGATGATGACGTCGCTCGGCATTTCCTGTCGGGAGATACCTATTTGCGCCGCAGTGGAGCAACACTTTAAGGACATAGGGCACGATAAGGATGTTCACGACATTACGTATGAGAACTCGCAGGCCCGTTACCGTACGATGTTGCTTATGGATATTGCCAATCAGACGGGCGGACTTGTAATAGGCACGGGCGATTTATCGGAGCTCGCGTTGGGCTGGTGCACTTATAACGGCGACCATATATCTATGTATAACGTTAATGTCGGCGTGCCGAAGACGCTTGTTAAATATCTTGTCGGTTATTTTGCGGATACTAATGCCGACGCGGCAACACGGGCGACGCTTCGCGATATCATAGATACGCCGATCTCTCCGGAGCTGATACCCGCCGCCAAAGACGGGCGGATAGAGCAGCGGACGGAAGATATTCTCGGTCCGTATGAGCTTCACGACTTCTTCTTATATCATTTTCTGCGCTTCGGGTTCTCGAAAGAGAAGCTCCTCTTGCTTGCCTGTCGCGCTTTTGACGGAGAGCTCGGTCCGCGTTACGACAAGGATACAATCAGCCATTACCTTAATGTTTTCCTCCGCCGTTTCTTTGCCCAGCAGTTCAAACGGTCGTGTTTGCCCGACGGTCCGAAGGTGGGTTCAGTCAGCCTCTCCCCCCGCGGCGACTGGCGTATGCCGAGCGATGCCGCCCCGTCGCTGTGGCTTAAAGATTAAATAAACATACATCTTAATATATGTCTGACGATAAATCGGAATTTCAATACACGGACGAACGCTTTGCCGACATACAGATGTTGCGTTACCGCCTCAAAGGATTCAAGCTTCTGACGTTGCGTCAAAAGAGACTCGTTTATTATCTTTCGCAAGCGACATTATGCGGCAGAGACATCACTTTCGACCAATTCGGAGCGTACAACTTATTAATCCGCAAGACGCTCGAAGCCGTGTATTTATATTGCGGAGCGGATATCCGGCAGTCGGAGGAGTTCGCTTTATTAACGGTTTATCTCAAGCGTGTTTGGTTCTCCTCCGGCATTCATCACCATTATAACCAAACGAAGTTCGAGCCCGGATTTAGCGAGACGTTCTTCCGCCGCGCCGTTTTGTCCGTGCCGGAGAATAAGTTGCCTTTAACCGAAGGGCGGACGGCGGAGAGCTTATTAGACGAAATTGCGCCGGTGATGTTCCGCCCCGACGTTATGCCGAAGCGGGTTTACACCGACGGGGGCGCGGATCTGCTGGCTTCTTCGGCGTGCAATTATTACAGAGGAGTTACGCAGGCGGAGGCGGAGAACTATTATACGGCGTTGCGCTCTTCCGCCACGGATAAAGACGCGATGCCCTCTTACGGGCTGAACACAACCCTCGTAAAGGAGGGCGGAGCTATCCGCGAGCTGACGTGGAGCGCGTCGGGCGTGTATTCGGAACAGATACGGCATATAATCTTTTGGCTCGAAAAGGCGCTTGCGGAGAGCGAGAACGCGGAGCAAGAGAAGGTGATTCGCTTGCTGATCGAATACTATACGTCGGGCGACTTGCGCGTTTTCGACAAGTATTCGATTGCCTGGACGGCGGCGAAAGCGGGGCGCATCGATTTCATAAACGGATTTATAGAGGTGTACGGCGACCCGCTCGGGATAAAAGGCTCGTGGGAAGGGATAGTGCATTACAAGGACCTTGACGCGACCGAACGTACGCGGAAGATTTGCGAAAACGCACAATGGTTTGAGGATAACAGCCCCGTTGACCCCCGTTTTCGCAAGCCCGTGGTGCGCGGCGTGTCGGCAAATGTTGTCTGCGCGGCAATGTTAGGCGGAGATGAATATCCCGCTTCGGCAATCGGCATCAACCTTCCCAACGCCGATTGGATACGCGCGCGGTACGGCAGCAAGTCGGTTACAATCGGCAATTTGACCGAAGCGTACAACCGCGCGGCGCGGGGGAGCGGCTTTCGCGAGGAGTTCGTCGGCGACGCGAACATCATTAAGATGATTGACTTTTACGGCGACAGCTGCGATGATTTGCATACCGACCTGCACGAATGCTTGGGTCACGGCAGCGGCAGGCTGTTGCCCGGCACGCCGCCGAACGCGCTCCGGTCGTACGCGAGCGTGATTGAAGAGGCGCGTGCCGATTTGTTCGCCCTTTATTTTCTTGCCGACCCGAAGCTTGTCGAGTTGGGTTTGTTGCCGAACGAAGAGGCGTATAAGGCGGGGTATTATACGTATCTGCTCAATGGTTTGCTGACTCAATCGGTGCGTATCCCCGCCGGAGGGCGGATTGAAGAGGCGCACATGCGGAACAGGGCGTTAATTGCCCGCCGGGTGAAGGAAAGGAGTGGCGGTGCGGTTGCTCTCGTCCGGCGCGACGGGAAGGCATATTTAGAGATAAATGATTATACGCTCCTGCGCCGCCTTTTCGCGGAATTGCTTGCCGAAATACAGCGTATAAAGAGCGAAGGAGACTACGACGCGGCACGTCGCTTAATAGAGGAGTACGCGGTAAAGCTCGACACAAAGCTTCACGAAGAGATGCTCCGCCGCTACGCCGCCATCGATATTGCGCCGTATAAAGGCTTTATCAATCCCGTCCTGCGCCCCGTGCTCGACAATCAAAACAATATAACCGACATTATTGCGGATTACTCCGAGAGTTATACCGACCAGATGTTGCGCTACGGCAGAGAGTATTAAAACGGGTATAAGTAACCATATCGGCGCGCTCTTGTTTTTCACTGCATCGACGCGCGGGGGAACAAATTTAATTAAGTTATATTTTGTAGATATAATAAATGTATCTACCTTTGCCGACACCCAATTAGCCCGTTCGGGTATGTGGGTTATTTATCGGTTAGAAGGACGTTTACAAAACGTTATCTTGAGGCATTCAAATCTCGCAAGTTTGACTCGACTCCATCAAGATAGTGCAACGGAACGTTCGCGTTGGATGTGTTATCCATACCTCACTCTGTTGGTGTCGTATGCTGTGTAATGCGTCACGGCGTGGGCTGATTGGCGTTGCTTATCTGTGGAGGCGGGCAATGCGAGAGCCGGAATGCCGGAGATAAGCGCGGAGTATGACCCCCACGCCTTTTCCGGTATCTTATGTGTACGAACAGATACAGCCTTACTCGGGGAGTCAAAGGGCAGAACATAAGAAAAGATAATTATCGCACAAAACAGAAAGCAAGGCATTAAACGAAAGGAAACCGCGATACCCAAGGCTATCGTCTTCCGCAGGACATGAAAGTGATTAAGTTTCAGTATTAGCAACAAAAACGAAATGAAGCATTTAAGAATTATATCAATAGTTGCATTGCTGTTGACCATCGGGTTGACGGGCAATGCTCAAGAAGAAGAAAAAGTTAATAACAGTACTTGGTATTTCGGCATTGGCGGCGGATACCGGTTGAACCACATGTCTTTCTCCGGTCTTGACAAGACCTATTTTCCGACGAGTAAGTTTACCGGGAGCGGGATGTTTTCGGTCTTCGTTCAGGGCGAGTTCGGACGGCAGAACAACTTTGCCATCCGTCCGCAGGTCTCGTTTCTCAATCGCGGGGGCAAGCTGACCGAGATAAACAAAAGCTCTTACGGAGAGGATATAGACGACATCAATTACAAATTGAAGGCACACTATGTCGACATTCGCGTGCCGCTCATCTACAATTTCTGCAATCGAAACTCGGTTGTCCGCCCGTATGTATTCATAGCTCCCGTATTAGGATTCAGCTACGGGGGAAAGATTAACTTAGAGGAAGACGACGCTGACGCGACCTATTCAGGCTATCAGGTTGATGTTTCGAAAGCGAGCATGTCGTCGGTTTATTTTGCCGGTCAGGCGGGCTTGGGCGTAAAGTTTGCCATACCCGTCGGCGACAATCGCTGTTTCCTCGGAGTTGAAGCAAGCTATGAATACGGCTTTACCGACACATATAGCGGCAAGGAGAAAGATAGTGAATCTTACGATGTAGCTCAACTTTTCTCTCGCAGCTATAAAATAAACGGCTCGCGTAAGCTGTCCGGCATCGAGTTTCAAGCCGTGCTGTCGATACCTTTCAGCGTATTCAAATCGAAGAAGAAGCCCGCTCCGCCGGTTGAACGACCTGTGTACATAGAGCCCGTACCGGAGCCGATACCCGAACCCATGCCGGAGCCGGTAGTGGAGGAAGATGTGCCGCCATGTTATTCGTTAGAGGAGATTATCGCGCTTATCGACAAAGGGGAGAACGTTGAAGGCAAAACAATTTGCGCAATAGACGCTATCAATTTTGATTTCGCGAAGAGCACCATACAGTCCGCATCATATGAATACTTAGACAAGGTGGCGGCAACTATCATCCGCTCGAACAAGGCTGTAGAGGTGAAAGGACATACTGATAACGTCGGAAGCGAAGAGTTCAATATGAACCTCTCGAAAGAGCGCGCGGAAGCCGTAGTGGAGTATTTGGCAGGTAAAGGCGTAAGCCGCGACCGGCTTACGTACAGCTATTACGGCGAATCAAAACCGCGTACGACAAACGATACCGAAGAAGGGCGCGCAATGAATCGCAGGGTTGAATTTACAATTTTGAACAACTGATTAACAACAAAACGAAATGATTGATATGAAAAGAATACATTGTTTTATGGCTGTGTTGTCCCTGCTGGCGGCGGGGATGTTCACATCGTGTTTGAGCGATGATGAAGACACGATAGTGTTGGAAAGCGGTAATACAACAGGCATACCGAGCGACAATCTTGCCGGAGAGAACCCGGAGATAACGTCAACCACGACGACTATCCCTAACGTGCAGTACACCGTAGAGGACGACGAGGGCGATATCGTCATCCGCTTAGATATGACCGGCATACAGGATTCCGAGACTTACGACTGGCTCCGCCTCATCGGCACGGCACAATCGGGGCAGAACGTATGGTTGTCGGTTGACGGTAATCCGAAAGGAATACTCGTATATAACACTGCTGACGATGCGGACGAGGATGTTTCCCGCGCGGCTGACCTCGTGTTCCTTGTGGACAATTCCGGCAGTATGTCGCAAGAATCGGACGCCGTTGCAAACGGTATTGTTTCGTGGTCGGAGACGTTGTCACAATCGGGGCTTGACATTATGTTCGGTTGTGTCGGATATTCGGAAAATGGTAAGATTAACGGAGCAATCAACCTAACTACGGCTGACGCACTCAGCACATACCTTAATCGTGCAACGGGGCAATCCCGTACGATGGGGTTCTCGGGCACGGACGCATCGGCATTACAATCCGCCGCTTCGTCATATAGCGTGAGTGCCGAATGTGGCGGTATGGCTTTGCGCTATGCCGATGCGAGCATATCGTTCCGCAGTAGTTCGAATCGTATTTATGTGAACTTTACCGACGAGCCGAACCAACCTGCGGGCAAACAAGAGTATTCCGTAGAGTACTTTGCCGACCAAAATAATTGGGGGACTACACAGGGCACGGTACACACCGTCTATAGTGCGGATACGACATTTACCGAACGACAGTATTACAGCGAGAAGCCCTGGCGCATATCCGAATATACGGGCGGCACGGTGCTCGTTGCCCCGTCAGATTTCTCCGGTGTAACGTTGGAGAGCTTGCCCGTATCCGGTGCAATGCAGAACTCGTACATAATACGGTTCACGAACGTGAGCGAGTATATGGACGGTCAGGTACACGAGGTTAAGATTACGATATTGTCAACCGACGGGAACACACGTGCCGAGAAGATATTCTACATGACTTTCGGTTCGTATTAAAGGGAATACCGTTATTAGCTTACATGAGGGAGCGTTCCGTCAGGGCGCTCCCTCATGTTGCATAGTGCGGTTTCGCTACGAAACCGCACTCGTGAACGGTAGCTAAGGCTTGGCTTTACTCTTCCTGACTTCGTCACAATTTTGTGCCATACAATGGCGACGATTGAAAATCAGCG
>JAJPZE010000242.1:0-4265 GCA_021204565.1 Prevotella sp.
GTCGGAGACATCGTTATAAGGTTAGCCCCACGCTTCAGCGTGGGGTAGAGACATAGAGCGAGCCTAACGTCGGAGACGTTAGATAAGGATAAACGGATTAGCCGGCACGCACGCCGGGGCGATGAATATACGGCGCAGAGGCTCTTCGGCTCGTGCGTTCAGAGGATGTCGAAGCCTTCGGCGGCGGTGGCGTCGCGTGCGGTTGTTTCGTATTGTTCCCCGAGGAGGGCGAAGCGGATTATGGCGTTCATGGCGGCGCGTCGCAGGGTCGGGCTGTCCGATTTCAGCGTTCCGGCGGCGGCGTTTATAAATTCGCGCGCCTCATCCCGTTCGGGCGTGTAACGCTTCATATAAAGCCGTGCATAGAGATTAAGGGCAATGAGCTTCGCCGTATCGCTGTCCGCGGCGAGGCAACGGCGGGCAACGGCGGGCGCATAGGGCAGGTTTTGCAACAGATTAAACGCCAACATCTCCGCCAATTCCTCGTCCCGCGTCTCCTTAATCCACCGCCCGACGAGGTCTTCATCCGCCTTATCGGCGGGCATCAACATCGTCGCAAGCAGTTTGCATTCGCGTATATCGCACCGCCAAAGCTCCGCCGCAAGCCCGTAACCGGGCTCGTAAGACGACGCTATTTCCCGCAAATGACCTTGCGTTACGCCCCAAACGACCTTGCTCGAACAGCCTTTATCGCGTAGCGAGCGCGCCGTTACGGCGTCCATATACCCCCGAAACGAACGCTTAATCTCCCTTATCCTCTCCTCCGCCGGCGTATCTTTCATTGCCCCGTCTTCGTCGTTTTGTTTTGCGTCAGGTCAACATAGCGCCTCAAATCACTCAGGATACGCGCCACCTGAGGGGAACGCAAATACCCCGTGTTCTTTTTCAACATCGACGTTACGCTCTCGAGCGAGCGCTCGTAACACGACATTTCGTTGTTTCGTTGCGTATTGTGCTTGCTCTGCGCCTGTATCTCGTTCTCCCTGCGGCGTATCAAATCGCTGCATACGGAGCTGACCAGCGGGGCGACAACTTCGTTGAAGAGCTGATGCCCCTGGATATAAAGATACGTCTCTTCGGGCAACACACCCATTCGTTTAAGCTCGCTGTCGAGCGCCGCGTACGCCTGTTTCGCCTTGTTGCTTGCCGTAGCGGCGAAGCGCCGGAGACGTACCGCAACCTTCTCCCCCACTCTTTCGAGGGTCTTGTCGAGCGCGTGTTTAGCTATCGACCCGGTCTTGATTACGGTCATAAACGAGCTGATGTCGAACTTGCCGTATGCATAATTGCGGCTGCAAAGCACGCTCCACACGAACAAGGGATAAACGACGACGGAGTACGAGGCGAGAAACGCCTCGAAGTCGACAATGTCCGGGCTGTCGTTGAGCGTAACCATTACGCATACGTCGTGCAGCGACGGCGCCCAGCATTGCAGGTTCTCTATGGAGTACGCATACGTATGAAAGACATAAGGGTTGCCGAGCAGTGTCTTCGAATACTCCCCCGCCCCCTGCCGCAACCAATCGTAATCGGCGTCGACACAGGCAATCATATCACGCCCGACGTTGTCTTTCAACGCCGACATAAGCGCCGCTTTCTTGCCCCGCTCGAGCTTCTTGTCGCGTGTAGGGAGCGTTACGACGAACCTCAGCCCCGCCGTCTCCACCCGCGAGAGGATGGAGCGCCAAAAGAAAACATCGTCGTAACTCTCTACGTAAACCATCACCTTACGGCACGCCTTCCGCCCCGCCAGCGCGTTGGAGGCGGCGACGTAATCGGAACTGATATATTTCCCGAGCCCTTTCATACGGGTGCGCCGCGTTATGCTCCGACTTCGATGTCGCTCACCTCCGTCACGCGGTCGAGCCAACCGTGCATTATCAGCGCGGGCGAGTGGGTGGTGAGGATAATCTGTACGTTAGGGTTGAGGCGGAGAATGGTTTCAATGAGCTGTTGTTGCCATTCGACGTGTAGCGACACCTCCGGCTCGTCCATAAAGAGAACATACGGTTGGAGGTCTTCGACGAGCACGGTAAGGAAAATCACGAGCAGTTGTTTCTCGCCCGAAGAGAGCCGGTAAGGCATCAGCGTTTCCCCTATTTGAGAGAAGCGTATCTCGTTTTCGGAGCGTATGATTGTTTTCTTTGTCTCGGCAAAGAAGTTGTCAATGAGGTCGTGAAAGAGTTGTTTTTGCGCCGATATTTCTTGCGCCTTGCGCGCCGCGTCCGCATCTCCCGTCTGCAAGCAACTTATAATACGGTTGCCGATATTTACCTGATAGTCGAGGTATTTGCGTTGTAAAGCGAAGAGTTGCCAGTCGAGCTCGGTCGCAAGAGATAGGTTCATCTTCGCCACGAGCTCGGAGTTGAGCAGCGGACGATCGAAGGAGCGGATAACGTCGTAGCGTATTCGCGTCGCGTCGGACGGCTCCACATCGACCCTCACTCCCGTCGTCTCGTAATCCGGCAACGCGCCGGAAGCCGACAAAGCGCCCACGACGCGGTTTATAATAGTGCTTTTCCCGACGCCGTTGACCCCGCTCAAGACGTTGACCCGCCTCGTCAACAGCCAGCGTATATGCTTCCTTCCCGACCATAGGGAGTTGATTTCAATGCCCTTGATACAATCGGCGTATTTCTCTGTAACCATATCTTTATAACGTGTATTTATTTTGTTTCGTCGAATGCGAGATCGGTGATGATGCCGATGTCCGCCCCGCTTAATGCCAAGCGGCAGGCCTCGTTTTGGCGGGCAAGAGCTTCGCCGACGGCGGCCGGTTGGAGATTTCCCGCCTTGGCGTATGTGCGCAGAGTGTCGACCGCAAGACCCTTGTCGCGGGTCATCCACAGGACTAACGCCTTGCGAAAGACGGAGTCGTAATCCATCTCAGCCGTGCTCAGCGGCTCGTAAAGCTTCTTTGCCTCGTCCCGTCTGCCCTCAAGCGTCAAGCCCCAAGCTAAGGCGCAAGCGCAGCGGACATCATCTTTGTGAAGATAATTGAGCTTGTAAAGGGTGTTCAGACAACTCTTCGTGTCGCCCGTCCTCAGACAACACAGCGCGTAATAGAGCTCGTCGCCGGCAGTGTCGTCTTCGTCCGCCCTGAGCTCCAACACCCTCCGCCGCAAGCGTTTGGCGGCGTCGCAGTCGTCCGTCTCCTCCGCTAAACGCGCCATTTCCCTAAGCAATACCGGGTTGTCAGGTTCGAACACGGCAGCCCGCCGGAAGTATTCCAACGCTTCCGTATGGCGGCCCCGGCGCTCCTCGCCCAAAGCTTTAAGCTTCAGAAAAACGGGATGCGTCTCGCCGTCAATAAGGCTCATGGCGCTGTCGAACGTATCGAAATACCCGCGTTCCAACAGCTGACCGGCGATATAAAACACGAAATCGGCGCCGTCGAACGACTTGTATATCTTCTCCCAAGTGATGAAAACGAGCGTCTTTTCCGACGAAAACGGGTCGGTGAAGTCCCGCTTCATCGGGTGAAGGGTATAGAAACGATAGAGGTCTTGCAGATAAAGACTGCGGCGGAATGTGATGTTACCCCTTTCGCCGGCTTCGACCCCGCTCTCCGCCTCCCCATGCCGGAGCATGTCAATCATCTGCTTGGGGAGCTGTCCGGCTATGCGCGAGAAGGTCAGAACGAAACTGTATTTATCGGAATCGCAGAAGTTTTGCGTCTCCATTATGCGGGCGAGGGTGTCTAAGGGAATATCTCCCGTGGCGAGCGAAGCCACTTGGGGATGGTCGATAGAGAAGGGGACGAACCAGTTCATCAGGGTGTAAAAGAACGAGAACCTCTTTGCCTGCGAGAAGCCGGCAAAGAAGACGTCGGCTCCCTGCTCGCGCATTTGGCGCATACGATCCAAGCTCGCCTCCATCCGCTCCTCCTCTTTCTCCTCGCGTTCGGGGTGGATAATGCCGTCGATGAGTTGGCTCTCGGTCTTGTTGTCGTCCGCTCCGACACGTTCGGCACCCTCGCGCAAGACGGGCAGGATCTCGTTGTTTATTGTCCGTTGCGTGTCTTTGGTGTCGGCGGCGAGGAGCAGTTGGCGCTGTATCCCCTCTATATCGCGCCCGTAGTCGGGATTAGTCTCCATGCTGTCGACCGCCTTGGTTATCTCGTCGTCGTAGAGGTTCTCCTCCGTCGCGTCGGGGCGGGTCAGCAGAAACGCGATAAGGGCATATTGACGCACGTCGGTATCCGTGTGGCGGCTGTAAATCTCGGCAAAGATACGCAGCTTGCGGGGGTCGGGCAAGAGCTGGCG
>JAJPZE010000242.1:4275-10346 GCA_021204565.1 Prevotella sp.
CGTGCGAGCATCAGGGCGCAAATGACGAGGCGCTCGTCGGCGCGCGCGGTCGACGCGGAAACCAGCAGATCGGTCAGCGCCGTCTCCTCTGCGGCGGTCAGCACGAGCGCGGAATAGACGGCGTTGAACACGTTACGCCGGTACGTATACAGCTTCTCGTTGATGTATTTAGCCCTCTCGGCGCCGTTCGCTTCGCCTTTCAGTGCGGTCAATTCCCCTATATATACACCGAGCTTCGCCCCTATCTCCTCGAACGCAACGGGGTTGCGGGCTGCCTCGTCCTTTGCTTGCGACAGAGTGCGGTTGTCCCGTACGATGCTCTTCTCCAACATCCGCGAGGATATCTCGTAAGCGCTCTGACGGAGCTCGCGATAGAGCGAAGACCGTTGCGGGTCCTCGTAACCGGTATAGAGATACTGTTTCATATATCCGTACGTGGAGCGGACGGCATCTATCTCCCGCAGCGCGTCGGTTAACAAATACTTCGTTGCGACCTTATGGAGAGCGTCGAGCGTTGCTCCGAGCGTGCTCTCCGTCATCAGGGAGCGTATCTCGTTCAGTTCGTCTTTCATTCGTTCAAATAATTTCGGGTCTCGTTTATCAATTCATCCGCCGGACGCCCGGCACGGACAAAGGTTATCTCCGGCAAACGGTTGATTGCGGCGGAGTCGAGAAGACAATATTTCATGAGCTCCCGACTGCACCCCCGAAGCCCGTATTTGTTTATCGTGTCGCACGCCATAGAGTATACGCGGCAGAGCTTCTCCGCCGCTCCGGCGTTCTCTTTCCTGTCGGCAAACGCCTTGCGGAGCGCCAGCACGCCGAGCTTCCGCCCGTTCTTTCCGCCCGCTCCCGGTATCTCTTTTTGCCCCATCATCACCGCCCGCGTGGCGTACGGCTCGGGCAACCAGGCGGCATCCAACTCGTTGTTTTGCAACATCCGCAGACGCAACTCGACGTCGTTAATCTGCACTTTGAATACCGGCGCGCTTGTCTTTACGCCCGCGAAAGTGCGGTCCGTCAAGTAATCCGTAGCGGAGAAGCGCGTCATTGCAACTATCTTGTCGCCGAACTGAACCAAACGATTGAGCCGCGCCGAACGGGACGTAAACAGCCTCCATTGCCGTTCCGTGCCCGTCAAAAGCTCCAGTCGCAGGCTGTCTTTGCGGCGAAGCTGCGCCGTGCGGACAAGGTCGGTGAACGCCCCGTCGGCACTTCCGCCGGCGAGCGCAGTGTCAATATCGAGGTCGGCAGAATAGCTGTCGAGCTCCACCGACAAACCTTCGGCGGCGAACAAACCGCGCTCCGCCGCAACAAAAAACGGCAACGCATCGAGCGCCGGTACATATGCAATACGTATGGAGGTGTCCTGGCGAAGGGTATCACCCGTGTCCGCACTCCCCGCCTCCTGCCCCTTACGGCAGGCGCAAACTACGGACAACACGACGGCGACCAATGCCAATACCGCCGTTTTCCTCATAACTATCCCGCGCGAAAGAACAACCATACGTTGCAAAAGTAAATAGTTTTTTCATACCAAAACCCGCGTAACGCAAAAAGTTTGCCCTATGTCGGCGGAGACCGCAACCTGCGGCGCATAGCGGTTGTATATCACTACTAAGGCGCAATACGCCGAGTTGTTCCGCCGTATCTTCTTCCGATTACATCATTTGAAAAATACAAATCATATTGCCCTCTACCCGGCAAATATACAAATATCCCGCCGGTTTTACAACCGGCGGGATATAAGCAACAAGATGATGCCTTTATAAATTTACTCGGCTTCGCACGGGGGCGGGCAGTTTGCCGGACAAGGACATCCCGCGGGTTGTTCGCCGCGCGGAGCGCTCGGTCCGTTACCCTCTTCGTCGCGCGGTCCCTTACCTCTCGGTCCGCCCGGACGTCCGCCGCGGGGGCGCATATTCTTCTGCATCGTTTCGTATTTAGCGTACTGCTCTTCGGTCAGAATGCCTTTCAAAGCCTCGTTGTACTCCGCGCGCGGGTTCTCATTCATTTCCGGACGAGCCTCGGGAGCTTGCGGACGGTCGGTCGTCTGCTCGTCTACTGCTTCGCCTTCGGTGCCGTCCTGTTTCGGTTGGGGACGCATTCCGGGGCGGTGCATACCGGGACCCTGTTTCCCCGCATATTCGGTATTGAGGGCGAGAACCGCCTCTTTCTGCTCGTCTGTCAGCCCCAGACTGTCAGCCATCATATCGGTTTGGCGTTGAGCCATCTCCTCTTTTGACGGTCTCTGACGTTGGCTCTGACTGCCGTCGTCCTGTGCTTGTGCGCTCAGCGTAATCACCATTAACGCTGCAACAGCTAAAATCATTCTCTTCATTTTCTTCCGGTTTTTGAGTGTTAATATTAATGTTTCAAGTGATTTGATTTACGCTAATATGACGCTCAAACGCGCGAAATGGTTTAATATCATATGCGAAATAAACCGGTATTTTATACTTTTTTTTCGAACGCGAACCTCCCCGCCGGCAAGGCATCAGATACATTCGCGCCTTATTTGCCCGTTGTTTTAGGCGAGCGTCGTTCCCGCCGGTACGAGCGGTAATCGTCGGTTTCGATCTCCACGTCCGGCTCAATGAGCCCGCCCGAGCGCGGCAAACGGAACGCAAGATATTTGATATTGATGCCCCTTTCGAGCCACATCCGCTCGTAATACGTCTGAATATGAAGCAGCTCGCGTTGCTCCGCGTCCGCTATCTCCGTATTGTAAAGGTCGTCGGTTGCCAGCTCCACGGGCAGATGATTGGCCTCGGCGACGAGCTTCGTATAAGTGTAGAGAAAGGCGGAGTCGGTCTTAAGGTGTATCCGCCCGCCGTCGGCGAGCAGCTTGCGGTAACGGTTGAGGAAGCATGTAGACGTCAGACGCTTGCGCGGATTCTTCATCTGGGGGTCCGAAAACGTAAGCCATATCTCCTCTGCCTCGCCTTCGGCGAAGAAGCGGTCTATGATTTCGATATTCGTGCGCAGGAACAAGACGTTGGCCAAGCCCTCTTCGAGCGCCTGTGTCGCCCCGGTCCACATCCGCGCGCCCTTAATATCGACGCCGATAAAGTTGCGCTCGGGGTATCGGCGGGCAAGGTTTACGGCGTATTCGCCCTTGCCGCAACCGAGCTCAAGAATTATCGGATTGTCGTTCTTGAAATAATCTTTGCGCCACCGTCCGCTAACGGCGCACGGCTTGTCCTCTAATATTTTATACGGGAACTGGAGTACGTTTGGGTAACGCTCCATATCCGCGAACTTCGCCAATTTCCCCTTCCCCACAAACGATTAACTTGTCCGCAGATTACACTACAACCCTCGTCCAGCCGTGCTTGTCCTCAACTGTGCCGTACTGTATCCCGCGCAGAGTGTTGTAAAGACGTGTCGACCAAGGCCCCGGCTCGTCGCCGAAGGCGTAGCGTTTGCCCGTCTCCGGGTCGTCGATATACGATATCGGACTGATTACCGCAGCCGTGCCGCAGGCTCCCGCTTCCTCGAATGTAGCGAGCTCCTCTATCGGTATCGGGCGGCGCTCAACCCTCATACCCAAATCCTCCGCAACCTGCATAATGCTCTTGTTCGTAACCGACGGGAGAATGCTTGTCGACTTCGGGGTGATGTAGGTGTTGTCCCTGATGCCGAAGAAGTTGGCTGCCCCGCATTCGTCTATGTATTTCTTCTCCTTTGCGTCCAAATAAAATTCGCATGCGTAACCCTGCTCGTGAGCTATTTTGTTCGCCAATAACGACGCCGCATAATTCCCCCCGACCTTATAACAGCCCGTTCCGAGCGGAGCGGAGCGGTCGTACGCACGGGTTACAACGTATGGATTGCTTGCAAAGCCGCCTTTGAAATACGGACCTACGGGCGTAACAAAGATGAGGAAAAGATATTCGTCGGACGGATGAACGCCCACACGCGCGCTCGTGCCGATGAGCAACGGGCGTATATATAACGTTGCCCCGCTCTCATAGGGGGGAACGTAATCCACGTTTAGCCGGACAACCGTCTCAACCATCTCTATGAACATCTCCGTCGGCACCTCAGCCATCACTATACCGTGACTTGTCGCTTGCAACCGCTCCGCGTTCTCCTCAGGCCGGAACACACGTACCTTCCCGTCGGGACACCGATAAGCTTTAAGCCCTTCAAACGCCTCCTGACCGTAGTGAAGGCATACGGCGGCGATATTCAAATTAAGCATGTCGGAGGACGAAACCTCTATTTTGCCCCACTTGCCGTTACGAAACCGGCAGCGTACGTTGTAGTCTGTCTTGACATAACTAAAGGGCAAATTCGCCCAATCAAGCTCTTTCATCGTTTTGTTTATACTCTAATAAAAACAGTTATTCTCTCTCCGGGGCGGCGGCGGAACATACGTCGTAACGCGCCCGCAACACTTTCTTTACGGGTGTGCAAAGATAAATATAAATCCCTTTTATAACAAAAAGGATATATAACAATTTGTTTTTATACCCTTATAGTTGATGATTTATATCGCCCCGGGAACAAGGTCGGACTCTCCCCGGCGCTAATCTTCTTCGCCGCCGGGCATACTCTCCCCGTCGCCGGCAAGTATGTTTTTAATCTCTTCGTCGGCAAGGCGCAGGCGTTCTTTGCATAGGCGAATGAGCTCCTTTGCCCGCTTTATCCGGGCCGAGAGCTCGTCTATACCGATGTCCCCGCTCTCTATTTGCCCGGCGATGGTCTCCAATTCGCGGAGCGCCTGTTCGTATTTAATTGTCTCCATGCAATATATGTTTGATAATTGTTTTTGCCCTTCCGTCGGCGAAATGAACGGTTATTTCGTCCCCCTCATTCAGCCCTTTCGCCTCCTTGATTATCCGCCCGGCGGAGGTTACGAGCGTATATCCGCGCTCCAACATACGGCGCGGATTAAGCCCGTCGATACGTCCTGAGAGCAGTTCGAGGCGATGCCGTGCGGCTTGTAACGCCGTTTGCAACGCATTGCCGAGACGCATATCAATAAGCGCCAACTTGTTTTCAGCCCTTGAGATTGTCGTCTGCGACGCGCTGTCGATACGGATATTGACGAGCCTTACGTGCGTCTCCGCTTCCGAGCATATGGTCCGGACGGAGCCGTTAATACGCATATCAACGAGCCGGAGCCGGTTTCGCGCCGCCGACGAACACAGGCAACCGGCGGAGCGGACGGAGGCGGAGAGTTGCCCGAGCCGTGCCCGCCCGCGCTCTAACATCATCTCCGCGCACCCGGCAATCGTCTCCCGGGCCGCCGAAACCCTGTCCGCAACATCCGACAAACGGCTTACCAAGAACGCCGCAACGGCGGTCGGGGTCTTCGCCCTATAATATGCGACGAGGTCAAGAACGCACTCGTCCCGCTCGTGCCCTATGCCCGTGATGACCGGCAGGGGAAAATTGGCGACGTTTTCGGCAAGCTCCAACCCGTCGAAACAGCTCATATCAGCCGTCGCGCCTCCCCCTCGAATGATGACCACACAATCGTATTCCTCCGCTTGGAGCCCGATTTCTTCGAGCCGCGCAATAATGCTCTGCGCCGTTTGCTCGCCCTGCATAACCGCCGGGAAGAGAGTTAAACGAAAGGCTAACCCGCGTTCGTTGCCGGTCATTTGGTTGCAGAAATCGCCGTATCCCGCAGCTGTTGCGCTCGATATAACCGCAATACGCTGACAGAAAAGGGGCAAGCGGAGCTCCTTTTGCAAATCGTACACGCCCTCTTCTTTTAGCCGGCGTATGGTCTCTTCACGCTTCCGGGCAAGCTCGCCCAAAGTAAACGCCGGGTCAATGTCGCTTACAATAAGCGCAAAACCATACGCGGCGTGAAAATCGACCGACACTTGCAACAACAGCTTCATCCCCTGACGGGGCGCGCCGCCCGTAGCTCTGACGAACTTCGACGACACCTTTACCCACTGCGTACGCCAGCACTTCGCCGGCGCGCGCGCAATTATCGCCGAGCTGAACACATCTTTTTGCACCAGCTCCATGTAACAATGCCCGCGCGAGGAGCGTATCTCCATCAGCTCCGCCTCCACCCAATAAGTGTCGGGGAACGCAATATTGAC
>JAJPZE010000213.1 GCA_021204565.1 Prevotella sp.
GCAGCGTCAGATGGGTATATGAGACAGTGTTGGCGACTTCTGCGGGTGGGACGATACGTCGATGATTGCATTCTCCCACTCCGACGAGGATGTATATGAGGATCCCGTATTTACCGTAACGTTCTCCACCACCGGCGGACAGTACTGGAAGATCATCCCGCAGACGAATATCGACTCCGGCGACTTCTGGCACGAGGGCAGCGATGGTGTTGTCGGCGTGGTAACTGATGGCGATACTTCTCTTAGCGGCACGCTCGTCGCAATAGAGGGCGTGAATGCGGGCGAGGTTGCAGACGCGGGCACCTATCGTATGACCATCAATATGATGGATTACACCTATGAGATCTCCGCATTGGCAAGCGAGTTCTATATCACCGGTAACCCGAACAGCTGGGCTTCCGACGCGGGCTGTATGTTCTATCCCGAAGGCGATAATGTATACAGCTTCACCGGCGAGTTCAACGCTTCTTGGGATGCCAAGATTTGGTCGGGCGACGATCTCGGCGATTGGGATAATATCTATGGTTGCGAAGCTTCGAAAGATAACGTGGGCGATTGGTCCGGGTCTCTCGTTTACTCTAACGGCGACCAGAGCCATATCGGATGTATCACTTCTCCGTCGGCAGGTCTCTACACCCTTTATGTCAACATGGGCACTATGACCTACTGGTGGGAAGAGGCTGACCAAAGCGCGCCATCTTACTCGCTCGTATCCATCACCGGCGACTTCAACGGCTGGGGCGACTATATCGATATGACCGAGGCAGGCGCGCACAACTGGTATGTTGAGGCAACCATCCCCTCCGACGGCGGCTTGAAGTTCCTCGTCGACCACGATTGGACGACCAACTGGGGCGCAACATTCACCGTCAGCACCGATACGTATTACGGCGTAGGCGTACAGAACGGCGACAACATCACCGTTCCGGCAGGCACCTATCGTATCTATCTGAACGATATCACCGGCAAGTTTATCTTCATTGCAGAGTAATCTGGAAGCAAGATATTACATTAAACATTATGCGCCGCGCGGATTCCCGTGCGGCGCATTTGTTTTATCCCTGCGGGCACGTTGTTTAGCCAGCAGTGTCGAGATACGTCTTCACTGCGTCGGCGCAACGTTCGCCGTCTATTGCAGAGGAGACGATACCGCCGGCGTACCCCGCTCCTTCGCCGCAGGGGAAGAGTCCGGAGATGCGTATATGTTGTAATGTGTCGGCGTTGCGCGTTATTCTTACGGGCGAGGAGGTGCGCGTCTCGGTTGCTATTACGGTTGCTTCGTTGGTGAGGAACCCGTGATTGGCGCGTCCGAACGTGCGGAACGCTTCTTTAAGACGCGAGCTGATGAACGCCGGGAGCCAAAAATGGATGGGCGAGGAGACGAGACCCGGCGCGTAAGAAGAAGCGGGCAGGTCGTAGCTGAGACGGGCATTGACGAAGTCAGCCATACGTTGCGCGGGGGCGGTTTGCCGTCTCCCGGCTTGTTGCCTGGTGGTTCGTTCGAGCTGTTCCTGATAGTTCATCATTACCAGGGGGTCGGATAAATCGCCGTCTGCGGATATGATATCTTCAACTCTAAGTTCGGTTACAATCCCCGCATTGCTCCATTTGGAGTTTCTTGCGGCAGGGCTCATTCCGTTGACGACCACTTCTTCGCTGTTCGTTTCGGCGGGGATGACGAAGCCGCCGGGGCACATACAGAACGAATATACGCCGCGTCCGCCGACCTGCGTAACGTAGTTATATTCCGCTGTGGGCAGGTATTTGCCGCGCCCGTTACGGTTGTGATATTGTATTTGGTCTATCAGTTCGGCTGGGTGTTCGAGGCGCACGCCCATCGCCAAAGCTTTGCTTTCAATCTCTATGCCCGCGGAAAAGAGATAGCGGTATATATCCCTTGCGGAGTGTCCGGCGGCGAGGATAACGGGTCCGCGATACGTTTCTTCGCGCCCTAACGCCGTATTCACCGCCTCAATACCCAAACACCTGTTGCCGTCGAGGATAAGGCGGAGCATCTTTGTGCGGAAATGCACCTCCCCTCCAGAGTGAATAATTGTCCGGCGGATGTTCTCAATTATACGGGGCAGACGGTCGGTTCCGATATGCGGATGCGCGTCGGACAGTATGCCGGCCGATGCTCCGTGCTGACAGAGAACGCCGAGTATCTTCTCGACCGACCCGCGTTTCTTCGAGCGCGTATATAATTTCCCGTCGGAGTAGGCTCCCGCTCCGCCCTCGCCGAAACAATAGTTGGAGTCTGCATCGACAATGCCCCGCGTTATCGCCGCCGTATCTTTCTTCCTCTCGTGCACGTCTTTCCCGCGCTCGATAACGACGGGTCGCAAGCCGCATTCGATTGCCCGGAGCGCGGCGAACAATCCCGCCGGACCCGCCCCGACAATAATCACGCGGGGGCGTGAGGAGACGTCGGGGTAAACGGTATGTATGTATCCGTCGTTCTCCGGCTCTTCATTAATATATATACGAGCCTTGATATTCACCTTTATAATCCTTTGCCGCGCGTCGATCGAACGCTTTAATATCCTTACGGCGGTTATTGTCCTGCGGTCGAAGCCCTGCTCTTTTGCGATATACGCCGTCAGGTTTTGCTCCGAGACAGCGGTCTCGGGATTGACTCTCAGCTCCGTTTCCTTAATCATAAAGCAAAAGTATAACATTTCCGTTTGGCATAAACACATATTAATGATTTTATGTTTACATTTGCGCCGGTTTAGCCCGAGCGGTTAATTACATATATTTACATCAAGCGATGAAAGTACTTAAATTCGGCGGAACGTCGGTCGGGAGTGTAGAGAGCATACATTCTTTGAAATCAATAGCGGAGAGAGAGGCGGAGCGTGAACCTATAATAGTTGTTGTCAGTGCATTGGGGGGAGTAACCGACAGGCTTCTTCAAACGGCGTATCTTGCCGAGTCGGGCGACGAGGGATGGCGCGGGGAATACGAGGCGATATGCGCCCGCCACAGGCAAATGATTGACGCTGTCATCACCAACACATCCGAACGCGAGGCGCTTGTCAACGAGACGGACGCGCTGTTAGAGCAACTGCGCAGCATCTATTTCGGGGTTTTCCTCATCCACGACCTGTCGACCAAGACCCGCAACACTATTCTCAGCTACGGCGAGCGCATATCGTCGCGTATCGTAGCGACGCTTGTCAGCGGCTCCAACCGGTACGACAGCCGCGAGTTTATCAAGACCGTATGCAAGGGCAACAAACATCTCTTGCACAGCGAGTTGACCGCCTCACTGATACAAAAGACTTTCGCCCGTCTGCCCCGTATAGCTATTGTGCCGGGCTTCATCTCGTCGGATAAAGACACGAACGAGATAACCAACCTCGGGCGCGGGGGCTCCGACTACACCGCCGCCGCCATTGCCGCGGCACTCAATGCCGAAGTGTTGGAGATTTGGACTGATGTCGACGGGTTTATGACCGCCGACCCGAAAATAATCAAGACCGCATATACCATTAAAGAACTATCGTATATAGAGGCGATGGAGCTGTGTAACTTCGGCGCAAAAGTCATCTATCCCCCGACTATTTATCCCGTTTGCGTGAAGAATATCCCCATCCGCGTCAAGAATACGTTTAACCCCGACGCGCCGGGAACACTCATCCGTGCCGACGTCGATAAAGACCGCAAGCCGATAAAGGGCATCTCCAGCATTAGCGGAACGAGCCTCGTAAACGTCTCGGGTCTCTCTATGGTCGGCGTAATTGGCGTGAACAGGCGTATCTTCACCGCGCTGACGGATAATAATATCTCCGTGTTTATGGTCTCGCAGGCCTCGTCGGAGAACTCGACATCTATCGGCGTGCGCAACGAGGACGCGGCGAAGGCGGCGGACGTGCTTAACGCCGAGTTCGCTAAGGAGATTGAGACGGGCGCCATGTTCCCCATGCATATAGAGAGCGGATTGGCAACCATTGCGATTGTAGGGGAGAATATGAAGCATACGCCGGGCATAGCCGGCAAGCTCTTCGGCACGCTCGGACGCTCCGGCATCAGCGTTATCGCCTGCGCTCAGGGCGCGTCGGAGACCAATATCTCGTTCGTTGTCAGCGAGCGTTTCCTAAGGAAATCGCTTAACGTCATCCACGACTCGTTCTTCCTCTCCGAATATAACGTGCTCAATCTCTTTATCTGCGGCACGGGCACGGTGGGGGGAAAACTGATTGAACAGATACGCTCCCAATACGAAGAACTCAAAGAGCGGCGGAGGCTGAAGCTGAATGTAGTGGGTATAGCATCGTCGCACAGGGCGGTCTTTTCCCGCGACGGTATCGACCTCGATAATTATAAAACGCTATTGGAAAGCTCGGAAGAGAGCAATACCGAGCGGCTCTTGCGCGGCGTGATAGGGATGAATATCTTCAACTCGGTATTCGTGGACTGCACCGCTTCGGCGGAGATTGCGGCGGCGTACGGGCAGCTCCTCGAACACAATATTAGCATCGTGGCGGCGAACAAGATTGCCGCGTCGGGCGCATACGATACCTATCACAAGCTCAAAACCACCGCTCTCCGCCGCGGCGTGAAGTATCTCTTCGAGACAAATGTAGGGGCGGGACTGCCCATAATCGGCACTATCAACGACCTGCGCAACTCCGGCGACAAGATATTAAAGATTGAGGCGGTGCTCAGCGGGACGCTTAATTATATCTTCAACACCATCTCCGAGAGTGTTCCTTTCTCTCTCGCGGTGCGCCTTGCAGTGGAGAACGGATACGCCGAACCCGACCCGCGTATCGACCTGAGCGGCATCGACGTTATCCGCAAGCTCGTTATTCTCGCCCGCGAGGCGGGCTATCGCGTCGAGCAAGACGATGTAGAGAAACATCTGTTTATCCCCGACAGTTTGTTTGAAGGCGGCTTGGACGACTTCCGCAAACGTCTCCCGGAGCTCGACGAAGAGTTTGAGAGCCGGCGCAAAGCCTTGGCGGCGCAGGGCAAGCACTGGCGTTTCGTGGCGACATTAGACCGGGGAAAGACGTCCGTTGCCTTGCAAACCGTCGGGCGCGAACATCCGTTCTACAACCTCGAAGGCTCCAATAACATCGTCCTCCTCACAACGGAGAGATACAAGGAGTACCCGATGCTCATCCAAGGATACGGCGCGGGAGCGAGCGTAACGGCCGCCGGCGTGTTCGCCAATATTATGAGCATCGCCAATATATAACGCATCTTCGTTAAACATTTTTATAGGGCAAGGCGTGTTAAACATTATGTTTGGCACGCTATTTGCTTTTCTTTCTCCGAACAAGCGCAGATAATATCAATCTATAAATATTATGTCTAAGGGAAATATCGGGGTTACGACGGAGAATATCTTCCCCGTTATCAAAAAGTTTCTGTATAGCGACCACGAAATCTTTCTGCGGGAAATGCTCTCCAATGCGGTGGATGCAACGCAGAAGATGAAGACGTTAGTAGAGAAGGGAGAGTATAAGGGCGAGCTCGGCGACTTAACCGTCCGCGTCGCTATAGACGAGAAAGCAAAGACCATAACCGTCAGCGACCGGGGGCTCGGGATGACCGCAGAGGAGATTGACAAGTACATCAATCAGATTGCGTTCTCCGGAGTAACCGACTTCCTTGAGAAGTATAAGGACAACGCAAACGCCATCATAGGGCATTTCGGATTGGGTTTTTATTCGAGCTTTATGGTTAGCGACAAAGTCGAAATCATCACCAAATCATATCTCAACGACGCTCCGGCGCAGCGTTGGGTATGCACCGGCAGCCCCGAATACGAGCTCGAGCCGGCTGAAAGAGAGGAGCGCGGCACCGATATTATACTTCACATTGCCGACGATTGTAAGGAATTTCTCGACAAGAGCAAGATTTCCGCTCTGCTCGGCAAGTATTGCAAGTTTATGCCCGTCCCCATCGCGTTCGGCAAACAAACCGATTGGAAAGACGGCAAACAGGTGGAGACGGATAAAGACAACATAATTAACAACGTCGCTCCGCTATGGACAAAGACCCCCTCGGAGCTGAAAGACGAAGACTATAAGAGCTTTTACCGCGCGCTCTACCCCATGTCCGACGAGCCGCTGTTCTGGATACATCTCAATGTCGACTTCCCCTTTCATCTCACGGGTATCCTCTATTTCCCCCGCGTGAAGTCGAATATCGAGCTCCAAAAGAACAAGATACAGCTCTATTGCAACCAGGTGTTCGTTACCGACGAGGTAGAGGGCATAGTGCCGGAGTTCCTTACGTTGCTCCACGGAGTGATCGACTCGCCCGACATCCCCCTCAATGTCAGCCGCTCATACTTGCAAAGCGACGCTAACGTAAAGAAGATATCAACATATATAACCAAAAAAGTTGCCGACCGTCTGAAAGCAATATTCAAGGACAATCGTAAGGAATACGAAGAGAAGTGGGGCAGTCTGAAGTTGTTCATTCACTACGGGTTGCTCACACAAGAGGACTTCTTCGACCGCGCGAAAGACTTCGCGCTCTTCAAAGACATCGACGGGAAATACTTCACTTTCGACGAATACCGCACGCTTATTAAGGACTCGCAGACCGATAAAGACGGCAAATTGATTTATCTCTACGCCGTTAACGCCGAAGAGCAATACGCATATATCGACGCGGCAAAGCGCAAGGGATACTCCGTGCTTCTCTTCGACGGCGAGTTGGAGGTGCCGTGCGTCAATCTCTACGAGCGTAAATTCGACAGCTCCGCCTTCGCCCGCGTCGATGCCGACGTGATTGACAACCTTATAAGAAAGGCGGACGAGGCGCAGACGAACCTAAGCGGCGACGAGACGGACAACCTCTCGCAGGTTTTCTCTTCTCAACTCCCGAAGATTGACAAGGCGGAATTTATCGTTGAGGTGAAGGCGTTAGGCGAAGATGCAATGCCCCTGACAATCACTCAAAGCGAATATATGAGGCGGATGAAAGATATGAGCCGCTATCAGACGGGTATGTCGTTTTACGGCGAGATGCCCGATTCGTACGTGCTCGTGGTCAACTCCGACCATCCGTTAGTCAAAAAGATAATCGAAGAGAGCGGGACGGCAACGGGCGAACAACTTAAGCCCGTGCTTGCCGAATTGCGGGGATTGAAAGCGCGCGAACAGGCGTTGCAACAAAGTCAAAAGGACAAGAAATGGAGCGACATCACGCAAGAGGAGAAAGACGAAATGAGCTCCACGCGGGAGAAAATCAAGACCGAAGAGGACAAGCGCAATGAAATCATCGCCGCATACGCAAAAGATAACGCGACCGTTCGCCGGCTCGTGAATATCGCGCTGTTGCAAAACGGCATGCTTAAAGGCGCCGCATTGAACGAGTTTCTTCGCAAATTGGTCGATATACTCTGATTGATTAACTCTTTAAACGTACGCGGGGCGGGCTCCGGAGCAAATGTATTGTTCCGCGTGCCCGCCCCTTTCGTTGTTGTTTAATTATGTAAAAACTCGCTCGTTTCTTTGATTATCAACCCGTTTCGTATATCTTTGCAGACGGATTAACGCAGGTTGTAATGACTTTATAACGTGAATATCAGGGAAGTGTTGGTTGCCCTTGAAAAGGTTGCGCCTCTGCCCTTGCAGGCCGGCTTCGATAATGCAGGCTTGCAAGTCGGGTTGACAGAGGCGCGGGTTTCAGGGGCTTTGTTGTGTTTAGACGTAACGGAGGCTGTGGTCGACGAGGCGGTCGCGACGGGCTGTAACTTGATTGTGTCGCACCATCCGCTCCTCTTTCATCCCCTTCGGCGCATATCCGAAGAGGACTATATCGGGCGTTGTGTCATTAAAGCGATTAAGAACGATATCGCAATTATTTCGATGCATACGAACCTCGATGCCGCTCAAGGAGGGGTAAACTTTAAGATTGCCGAGCGTATTGGTTTGGTTGGCGTGCGCTTCATCGGCGAGGAGAAAGAGGCTGACGGCGTAAAAGGGAGCGACGGAGTTATGGGCGTATTGCCCGCCGCTATGGACGAAGAGGAGTTTATAATGTTGCTCAAAGAGCGGTTTAACGTTGATTGCGTTGAGACAAACGAGCCCTTGCGCCGGCAGGTAAGCAAGGTGGCGATATGCGGCGGCGCGGGTTCGTTCCTGCTCGACGAGGCAATACGCCGGGGCGCGGATGCGTTCATCACCGGCGAAATGAAGTATAACACTTTCTTCGACCACGGCGGACAAATCCTCATCGCCGTGCTCGGACATTATCAAAGCGAACAATTCACAACCGAGATATTCCGCTCCATACTCGAAGAAGCGGGCGTAAAAACAGTTACAACATCGGTCGTAACCAACCCGATAAGATATATTTAACACAAATAAAACATACGGACAAATGGCTAAGAAAGTTGTAGAAATGACCGTCGAAGAGAAGCTTAAAGCGCTCTTCAAACTACAAACAGCGCTCTCCGGCATAGACGAGAAGCGCGCTCTGCGCGGCGAATTACCCCTCGAAGTGAAGGATCTTGAAGACGAGATTGAGGGTCTTAAGACACGTAAGGAGAAGATACAGGCGGAGATAAAGGAATATCAGGACGCCATCACGCAAAAGAAAGGCGAGATAAATATCGCGCAGACGTCGCTCGAAAAATACAAGAAACAGCTCGACGACGTGAGAAACAACCGCGAATACGACACCCTCACAAAGGAGATAGAGTATCAAACGCTCGAAGTGGAGCTGTGCAACAAGAAAATACGTGAGGCGCAGGCGCGTATCGACGAGCGGAAAGAAGACGAAGCGAAAACCGTTGAAATGATTGACGGGCGCACACAAGACCTCGTCCTTAAACGTACCGAGCTAAACGAGATAATGCAGGAGACGCGCGAAGCCGAAGACGCTTTGAAAGAGCAGGCGCACGATCTCGAAATGAAGATAGAGCCCCGTCTGCTCTCCTCATACAAACGTATTCGCAAGAGTGCACGCAACGGTTTGGGCATCGTCTCCGTCAATCGCGACGCCTGCGGAGGGTGCTTCGCCAAGATACCGCCCCAGCGCCAGCTCGACGTGAAGATGCATAAGAAGATTATTGTATGCGAGTATTGCGGGCGAATACTTATCGACCCGGAGCTCGCCGGAGTGAAACCGGGAGCGGTTGCAGAGGAGAAACCCAAGCGCAAACGCGCAGCAACGACAAAGAAAAAAGCCGCCGTAAAGCCAAAGGAAGAGGCGAAATAAGCCCCGTATATATATCGGGAGACGCAAAGGACAGTTCGGACGATGCCTCGTCCGAACTGTCCTTTGCGTCTCCATGAACCAGCTCCATGCCGACCCGTTTATGCCCCGTAATCAGCTCATTTGCTCGGTTCGATGATTGCTAAAGCGGCGCTTTTAGAATGTAAAAGCGGCGCTTTTAGAATGTAAGAGCGGCGGTTTTAGAGTGTAAGAGCGGCGGTTTTAAGTTGTAAAAGCGGCGCTTTTAGAATGTAAGAGCGACGGTTTAGCGGTGCGGGAAGTATGTAATGAGGGGATATAAGGAGTGGAGCGGGGGCGCGTGGAGTGCTTGGAGAGGTTGGCAAACGATAACGACGAAGACGCCCGGCAAGAACAGTTGACGCGCTTCGTTGTGGCGCGGAACCGGTTTTGCCGGGCGTCTCCGATGTTGTAAAAGAGAGGTTTTTAGAACGGCAGGTCGTCGATATTATCCTCTTCCGGAGCGGGCGGGAAAGGAGCTGCGCCGGGAGCCGGCGCAGCGGGTGCGGTGTTTTGCGTCGGAGCGACATATGGTGCGGCACCTGTTCCGGCGATACTTGCCGGGTCGACAAGACGGACATCATATGCGCGGATACTGTTGAACCAACGCCCGTTATATTCGCGTGCGTCGACGTCAAACGACACGTTTACCTCTTGTCCGACTTTGATATTGAAACGTTGGAGACGGTCTTGACCGAATACGGAGAACATCATTTTGCGGGGATAAGTGTCGTGCGTCTCCACCACGAACTCCTGCAAGACCCATTCGCCGCGTGCGCTTACGCCCTTTCTTTCGGGCAGGGCGACGATTATTTTTCCTTGTAGATCCATTTGTTGTAAGTATATGTTTTGTGAAGTTGTTTGTCAGTTAATGCCGGGCGCGGAATACTCTCGTGCGGTTGCAAAGGTAGGTAAGAAAAGGATAAAAAGGGCACTCGGCGTGCAACTTTTTCTTATATCATTTGCCCCGATGAAGATAAAGA
>JAJPZE010000063.1 GCA_021204565.1 Prevotella sp.
GTAACGCCCCGTTGGTGCGCTTCCCCGGAAAGGTAGCTTATTACTGCACGAACGACACCGGCTGCCCCGCACAAACCAAGCAACGGATAGAGCATTTCGTATCTCGTGAGGCAATGAACGTCCTCGGCGTGGGGAAAGATATGGTAGATATTCTCTACGACGAAGGGCTCATACACGACGCTGCAGACCTGTACGACCTGCGCTTGAAAGACCTTTGGGGAGACGATTCGCGGCGCAACAAGATAAACACGGCGCAAACTATTATCAAGGGAATCAACGACTCAAAGACGACGCCATTCCCCCAATTGGTCTACGCGCTCGGCATTCGCTTCGTCGGCGAAGTGGCGGCAAAGACGCTCGCACAACACTTCCAATCGATGGACAACCTAATGGCGGCGACGGAAGAAGACCTGCTCAAAATCGACGGGATAGGAACGGCTGTCGCCAGTAGCGTGGTGAATTACTTCAAGAATGATGACAACAAGCAGCTCATCGAGCGCCTTCGCAGCCACGGATTACGGTTCTCGTTGACCGCAGAAGAGCTGGCCGAGCGAACCGGGAAGTTAAAAGACAAAACCTTCCTTATAAGCGGAACATTCCGGCTGCATACACGCAACGAATACCGGCAAATCATCGAACAGCACGGAGGAAAGAATATGGAGAACGTGTCGAGGTTTACGTCATATCTGCTCGTCGGCGACGAACCGGGACCCGTCAAACTAAAAAAAGCGGCGCAACTCGGCATACCGGTCATAACGGAAGAGCAGTTCAGAGATATGTTGCAACTACCGGAGGGCGCGTTCGGACAGGGGGTTGACAACCCTGATAAGCCGGTAAGGAAACCGAAACAAGCAAAGACGGAAGACAATATGCACGAGGAGAGAACGCTCTTCGACGCATAAAAAAACCGGCGCTTATAATGGCTTTTCTCTACAAAAAAACTATTATTTCCGTGTTTTTATAAATTGTTTCCATAACTTTGCAAACAAACACGCCCGCCGGGCAATACCGGAGGCGGCGTGTCGTGCGAATATCGAACAAGATTAGAATAAATATAATGGAAGCTCAAACTACAGACAAGATTTACACCTCAGGAGAAGAGGTGCTTGGTCGCGTGAATGAAATTATTGAGAGTGGTGAAACGATTAGCCGGGACGAATTAGACCTGCTCAAGACGCTCTTTTACAAGTTTCTCAACGCCGAAAGAGACGAGAAACAAAAGGCGTATATCGAAGCGGGAGGCGACCCTGAGACGTATCAGGCGGAGCCCGACGCCAACGAAGAAGCGTTTAAGGAAGCCATAAGCAAGCTGCGCGAACAACGGGCCGAGACAACGAAGAAACTCGACGAGGAGCGCCAGCAAAACCTTAATCGCAAGCTCGAAATCATTGAGCGGATAAAGGAAATGGGCACATCTCCCGACGAGGCAACCAAGACGTATCAGGAGTTCAAAGCTCTCCAAACGGAATGGAAGGAGCTTGGTGCATTGCCGCCCGAACGTTCGACGGAGGTGTGGCGGCAGTACCAACACGCCGTGGAGCAGTTTTACGATTTATTAAAGCTGAACTTCGAAGCGCGTGATTACGACTTCAAGAAGAACCTTGAGATAAAGACGGAGTTATGCGAGCAAGCAGAGAAGCTGGCGGAAGAGAAAGACGTAGTGAGCGCCTTTCACCAGTTGCAGACGTTGCACGCCCGATTCCGTGAAACGGGACCCGTCGCAAAGGAGCTCAGGGAAGAGATTTGGAATAGGTTTAAGGCGGCAAGCAGTGTGGTCAACAAGGCGCATCAGGCGTTCTTCGAGCGTCTGCGTGCCGACGAAGAGAGCAACTTGCGCCGCAAAACCGAGCTGTGCGAAAAGGCGGAGAACATCGCCGCCGAACCGAATAACAGCAGCAGCGACTGGGACAAACACTCCCGCAAGATTATAGAGTTACAGGCGGAATGGAAGTCGGTCGGGTTCGCGCCGCACAAAGTAAATGTAAAGATATTCGAGCGGTTCCGCGCCGTATGCGACCGGTTCTTTAAGGCGAAAAACGCATACTTTAAGGAGATGAAAGCCACGTACAGCGAGAACATCGCCAAGAAGCGGGCAATCGTCGAACGTGCGAAAGAGCTCTCGTCAAGCACGGATTGGAGCAAGACCGCCAACGACCTCATAGCTCTCCAAAAGGAATGGAAAGAGGCGGGCGCCGTACCCCATCGTATCGGCAACAAGCTCTGGACGGCGTTCCGCGCCGAGTGCGATAAGTTCTTCAACGCACGTAGCGAAGCGACAGCCGGCACACGTGGCGAGGAGAAAGCGAACCTTGCCCGCAAACGCGCCATCATCGCACAAGTGAAAGAGCTTGGCGGGGAGACCGACGGCGACGATATCCGTGAGAAGTTGCAGGCTTTGCAAGAGGAATTCAACTCCATAGGGCACGTGCCGTTCAGGGATAAAAACAAGTTGTACGACGAATATCATACCGCTCTCGACCAGGCTTACAGCAAGGTACGCGGCGGGTCGCAGACGCGCAAGATCGACAAATTCATAGCCGACGTATCGCAAAAGTCCGACTCCGACGTCGAAGGAGAGCGCTCCAAGCTAATGCGCGTCTATGATGCAAAGAGCCAAGAGATAAAGACATACGAGAACAATCTTGGTTTCCTGTCGGCCACGAGCAAGAAAGGCAATGCCCTCGTCGACGAGCTTACGCGCAAAGTGGAGAAGCTTAAAGAAGATCTTGAGCTTGTCAAAGGGAAGATTAAAGCTATCGACGAGCAGAGCAAAGAGTAATCCCGTGCCGTCCGGCACATTATTTATAACTGTGGCTTCGCAGCGGTTGTCAGCCGTCCGGAGCCGCAGTTTTTTGTCGTCTTCGCCCCTGACACAACAGCCGTAAACTGTTTTCGATGCATACGCCCGGATAAGTTATGCCGCGCCGCAAACCGGAGCCGGACGCGCGGGGATCCGGCGCCCGGAAAGACCGCCACGTGCGCCTTCGGACAATATCAGGTGATTTCGCGAAAAGCATGATATGGGGTTAAGGGTACCCATAATATGGGGTTATGGTATACCTTAATATGTGTTTAAGGGTACCCATGATATGGGGTCACGCCCGGCACAGCCGAAGCTAACGAAAGCGGTTGTCTTTGTTCGCGTGAGGCTTTACGATTGGCGGGGCGGATTATGTTATTTGATTTCGTCGGGCGAAACAATCGTTGCAAAGTATTTCCAGAGGGGCGCAATCATCAGCGCTTGTATGAATTTGCCCTCGCAAAGCATTTGATACACCTCGCGTTTGGTATGCAGACTGACGTCTATATCTTCCGTTTCGTCGAGGTGCCGCTCGGCATTTCGCTCTACGCCGCGTGCGAGGAAAGAGTAACAATAATTATCGTTTGAGCTCGGATTAGGCGCCATCCGCAGGAGCGGTTGCCAATCTCCGCCGGTGTATCCGGTTTCCTCTTGCAACTCGCGGCGTGCCGCCTGAAGGGGCGTCTCCCCCTCTTCCGCCACGCCGGCGCATATCTCGGTCGAGACGACGCCTAATGCGTGGCGATATTGCCGCTCGAGAATTATCCGCCCGTCGGCAGTTTCGGCGATGACGTTAATCCACGTCGGATAATGCAAGACGTAATATTCGGGGTGTATTTTTCCCGTCGGAAGGAGTACGCGGTCGCGCCTCGCGGTCAGCCACGGGCGCTCTATAACCGTCTCCGAAGCCAACACTTTCCAAGCCATTTCTTCGTCTTTGCGCTCTTTCATATTCGTTGCAAGTTTGATTTAACCCGGCGCAAAGTTAGTTATTTCCCGCATATAAGCCCAACGCGAGCCCGCTTTTGCCTTGCCCGAAGGCGTATTTCGCGCGCCGTATAATCAAATGTGCGGGGAACCGGTCCGCTTTGCTTACACTTTGACGCATATACGCACTGATATTGCAATAATTTGTATAATTTTCCCCGATTGCATTGACAAAAGTCAATAAGAATACGTTTTTAGCGCTTTGCCGGCATATTTCTCTTGCGCTCATTTCCCGTATGTCGTACCTTTGCAACGGCTTAAGGGAAGAAGAGAAGGCGCCGCGGGCGCACTTCGGGAACACGACCCTCGAGCCGGCATGGATAAGGTGAATAAGATTGTTTAGGTTAGTAGTAATAGATTTAGGTTTTTAGTTATTAGTTTTTAAGGTAAAAATTGATGATTGTTTACCAAGTGGATAACGGAAGTCGTGAGACTGCCGTTTTTCATATAAGAAAAAGAGATTAACACAAAGAAAGAGGCGGAGTCCGCGAACGGGCTTCGCCTCTTTTTTATCCGTCTTTTTCACGGGGGAGATTATCTCCCCATTTGTGCTTTCAACAGGAGCGGTATCTCGCTTGTTTCCTTTGCGACGGGCACTCCCGCCGCCTCGAAAGCAGCCACCTTGTCCGCCGCCGACCCGGAAGACGTGGAGATAATTGCCCCCGCATGCCCCATCTGCTTGCCCTTAGGCGCCTGCCGTCCGGAGATGAACACCGCTACGGGCTTTGTGATTTTCTCCTTTATGAACTGTGCCGCGCGCTCCTCTGCATCGCCTCCGATCTCTCCGATAAGTGCGATGCTGTCGGTCCCGGGGTCATCTTCGAACATCTTTAATAGGTCTTCAAAGTAAAGACCGACTACCGGATCGCCGCCCACGCCCGCGGCTGTGGATTGCCCTAACCCGCTTTGAGAGAGGTTGTAAACCACTTCGTAGGTGAGCGTGCCGCTACGGCTGATGACGCCTGTGCCCCCTTTCTTGAAAATGTTAGTCGGCATTATACCCACCATGCTCTGCTCCGGCGAGATTAGTCCGGGACAGTTCGGCCCGATCAGATCGGCGCCTTTGGAGCGTATGTAGCGGTATGCGTATGCCGCGTCAACCACCGGCACGCCCTCCGTAATGCACACTATAAGCTTTATTCCGCCGTCTGCAGCCTCGAGCATAGCGTCCTTTGCAAACGCCGCCGGCACAAAAATGACCGACGTATTTGCGCCCGTTGCCTCTACAGCATCACGCACCGTGTTGAACACCGGCGCCCCCGACACCGTCTGTCCGGCCTTGCCCGGCGACGTGCCCCCTACGATGTTTGTGCCGTATTCCTTCATCTTTGCGGCATGAAAACTGCCGTCGCGCCCCGTGATGCCTTGCACTATCACGCGCGTGTCCTTATTTATAAGAATGCTCATATATAGTCTGTTTGTTTATCGTCCGACATATTTCATTTCCCGCAAATCCGTTCGGCAAGCGCCACAGCCTTATGTCCGGCGTCCGCCATTGTCGTGCCGACGGTGAACGCCGTGCCCTCTAACAGCCGGCGTCCCGCCGCCTCGTTCGTCCCCGTAAGGCGGATAACGATAGGTATCTGCGTATCAATCACTTTGAATGCCTCTATAAGACCCTGCGCGACATCGTCGCAGCGGGTTATCCCGCCAAAGATATTGATAAGCACAACGCGCACGTTTCGGTCGGAGAGAAGCAACTTCATAGCCTCCACAATCTTTTGCGGGTTAGAGCTTCCGCCAATGTCAAGGAAGTTCGCAGGTTGCCCCCCGTAGAGCTTAATCATATCCATGGTCGCCATTGCGAGCCCCGCACCGTTGACCATACATCCGATATCGCCTCCGAGATTGACATAACTGAACCCCTTTTCCTTTGCAAACAGCTCTTTCTTTTCTTCTTCCGTCGGCTCGTTAAGCTCAGCTACGTCGGGGTGGCGGAATAGTGCGTTGTCGTCGAAAGTCATCTTCGCGTCAATCGCCTTAAGGTTTCCCGCCTTGTCAACGATAAGCGGGTTAATCTCGGCAAGCGAGGCGTCCTTTTCCGTGAACAGACGGTAGAGGTTCTGAAAGAGGGGAACAGCCTGCTTCACTTGCGCCATATCGTCGAATAAAACAAACGCCGCCTCGCGCGCTTTGTACACCGGAAGCCCGACGAGAGGGTCGATCGGTATCTTCACAATCTTGTCCGGCGTCTCCTTCGCAACCTGCTCAATCTCCATACCGCCTTCGCGGCTCAACATCAATATCGGAGATTTCGTCCGGCGGTCGATAAGGATTGATACGTAATATTCCGAGGCGATGTCCGCCGCCTCGCCAACTAATACGCGGTCGACGGTAAAGCCCTTGATGTTCATTCCGAGTATGTTCGAGGCGTGCAGACGCACCTCCGCCGCCGAAGAAGCGAGCTTCACGCCGCCCGCCTTGCCTCGTCCGCCGGTGTGTACCTGCGCCTTAACCACTACACGAGGTACGCCCAACTGCCGGTATACCTCAACCGCTTCCTCCGCACTACGCGCCACACGGCTCCTGTCGACGGGCACGCCATACTCTGCGAAGAAAGCTTTTGCTTGATATTCATGTACTTTCATTCTCTATATAAATTAGTCTTTCTTTCCGCGTGCGAAATTATATAATCGGCTCGGAATACGAAAAACGAAAGGCGAAAAACCGCCTTTCGGACGGCGTGTTTGATATGTTTACGTGCGGTCTGAGGGGTGTGCGGGGAAGGCGGGCAGCGTGAAGCGGAAGGTCAGTCCGACGCCTTTTCCGCCGGTTACGGTGATGGTTCCGCCATAGATAACCACGGCATTACGCACTATTGCGAGCCCCAAGCCGGTTCCTCCGGCGGCACGTGTGCGCCCCTCGTCGGTGCGGTAAAAGCGTTCGAAAAGTCGGGGCAGGTGGTGCTGATCCACCCCCGCGCCGTTGTCTGCGAATATAAATTGCCAATACTGACCCGACCTTTGGGCGTCGATGGTGATGGTTATTCCGTCGCCCGCGTATGCGATTGAGTTGTCGGTAAGGTTGCGGAAGATGCTGTAGACGTAAGCCGGGTCGGCGCCTACGCAAGCGTTTTGCGGGACGTTATTGTTGAAAGTGATGTGCTTGTCGGCAAGTTGCAGGTTGCATTCGCTGTATATTCGCTCGATAATCGGTCCGACCTCGACGCTCTCCGGCGTATGTTTTGCGGGGTTATACTCGTCCATACGGTTGAGTACGGATATATCGGTGATGAGTGCGGCGAGGCGTTTCGAGAGGGCAAAGCTGCGTTGGATGAATTGCTCGCGTAAGTCGGGGGTGATTTGTTTGTTATTTATTATAGTTTCGAGATACCCCATAATGCCGGCGGCGGGTGTCTTGAGCTCGTGGGCGATGTTATGTGTCAGCTCGCGTTTGAGTCGGTTTTGCTCTTCTTTAGTCCGTTGCCAGCGGTGATAAAAGGTTACGATGCGCTCGGCTATTTCTCCGAGTTCGTCGTCGGGGAAGTCGGTTAAGTCGGTGCTGTGTATGGGTTCGTTATTGGTTATTTTGTCGGCGAAGCGGCGCAGTTTGGTGATGTTTCGTCCGAGCGGAGCGGTGAAGCGATAGAGCGCGATGCAGAGGATAACCATCATAAAGGCCGCGAAATAGAGATATGTCTTGTCGGTAGAGAGCATCTCGGCGAGGTGCAAATCGACGGGCATAGCTGTCGTTATGACGAGGCGTTGGCGGGGGAAAGGCGTTGTCGAATATAGGTAATTATCGGGCGGGGCGGTATGTGTCGTGTCGGTTGAGAATATAATTGTCCCGTCGTTATGCGACACCGTAACTATCAGATTCCGAGCCGGATGGCGCCTTACGAAGCGCCGGCAGTAATCAATAGTGTCGTTCCCGTCGTATTGCTGGATACTTTCGGCGAAGTGTATGTTATACTCTTTGAGTTGCGTTTCGATAAGTTGTCGTTTGTACGTGCGCTCCCGTTGGTATTGGAAAAGTACGAACGCGAGGGCGAAGAGTACGAAAATGAGGACGATTGTAAAGAAGAGACGTTTGCCGACAGATGAGTTGCTCATAAATAAAGGATGTATATATCACGGCTCGAAACAATATCCGAAGCCTTGCCTTGTCTTGATATTCGCGCCGTAGGGGCTTATCTTTTTCCTCAGGCGGGTGATGTTGACATCTACCGTCCGCTCAAGAACAATCACGTCGTCGCGCCATATACGGTTGATGATTTGTGCGCGGGAGAAGACCTGCCGTTGCTCTTTGAGCAGGAGCGCGAGTATGTCGTATTCGGTCTTGGTCAGCCTGACGGGTCGTCCGTCGGCGGTTACCGATTTGCTTGCGGTGTCAACCGCCAAGCCTTCATATCGCAACACGCTCTCCCCGTTCTCCTCTTCGGCGGGGCGGGAGCGGCGCAAAACGGCTTTGATACGTGCGAACACCTCGCGCAGGGAAAAAGGTTTTGCGATGTAATCGTCCGCCCCAAGGTTCAGCCCGGTTACCAAATCGTTCTCCGTGTCCTTAGCCGTGATGAAGATAATGGGCAGTTGCGACGTGCGGGGAAGGTGCTTCAGCTCCCGCGCGAGCGCAAATCCCGACATGCCGGAGAGCATAACATCGAGCAGGAGAAGGTCGTAATAACCTTGCTCGTGCGTAGTTATAAGGTCGTATGCGCGCTCGGCAGACAGGCAGTTTTCCGCGATATAACCCTCCGTCTCGAGATTGAACGTGAGTATCTCGCATATGTCCGGTTCGTCGTCGACAATGAGGATGCGAAATTGTTTCATAGGGGCAAAGTTATTAAAACGGGCGGTGATTGCGCCTGATATTGTTGGTTTTCTTAGCCGCGAAGGTCTCTCCGGCGTGTTGCAAAACCGTTACAACGGAGTTATAAAGCCGTTAAAACGCTCCGCCCCGCATATGGGTTTTATATCGTTGCCGGGGCGTGTTTGCGCCCGCCGGCCTTACGCCTGACGTGCTCTCTGTGCCTGTCTTCTCTTCGCATATCCTTACCAACCTTAAACCACGAGGGCAACATCTTCATCGACGTTCGGACGGGTTTTGCGTCCGCCAGGATTAATACGAGGAGAATAAAACATCCGATAAGGCAGGTCGCCCCGAAGAGTTCTTTGAGCGCAATAAGCAACGTATCGCTCCGCTCGGTGATTGTTCCGGCGGCGAGCGACGCGGCTTCCTGGCGGCGGATAAAGAAGTCATAGACGCCCGTAACAATCGCCGACGTCGGCCCGTTACGCATAAATCCCGACACCGCAATCGCCATAAAGAACGTCTGAAAGTTGACAACCTCGAAGAGTTGAATAGTGCAGACGATAAGGAAAACATCATATCCGAAACCGCGCAACATCATCGGCAGATAAAGCGCCTCTATGTTCGTATCGGGCGAAACAAGGAAATACATCAGCCCCTGATAAAGGAGCAGGGAGATGAAACCGATGATTGTGAGGCGGGGATACGAAAGCCGCCAGCTCTTCATCCATATATACGAGAATACCGAACCGATGATGACGCCGAGATAAACATACAGGTCGAGCACCGACGCAGTTACCAATCCCCAGTGCATCACCTCGCCTACGAACGACGTGCCGAGCACTTTCGGCGTCGTGCTGAACCATTCGCCGACGAAGAAAAGCGCAAGTATCGGATACATCGCCTTCACTTTGAACAAGCCCGGAGCGATGTACGGATGGCGTATGCTCCACATCCGCCCGACGGTTAAGAGCAGAGCGACAATCGTCATCACGCATACGTCGCGCCACACCTTCCCGTCGCTCCAGTTGTAATATTCCCCGTAGGTGAACAGCCAAACGATACCGCAGAACAGGAGCGAAGCGAGGAGCAGGCCGAGCCAATCCAACGATTTGGCGGAGAGGCGCATAATGTAATACCGCCTCAAACACACAAATTGAAAGAGCAGACATAACAAGAGGAGCCCTATGACAAACCAATGCATCATCCTCCAGCCCTCAAATGCGTAAGCTATGTTTACCGCAAGGAACGCTTGAAGCGACATCGTGCCCGCTATAAAGAAATAAAGCACGGGGAAGAACACGCGCAGATCGCGCTTCGCAGTTATCCACAGCTGGATGTTGGAGAAACATTCAAAGGTGCCGCAGG
>JAJPZE010000082.1 GCA_021204565.1 Prevotella sp.
GAATAAAAATAGCGTACTCGGATTTATACTGATCGCTGCAGTACTCTTGTTTTACACGTGGTGGTCGCGCCCGAGTGCCGAAAAGATAGCGGAGCAGGCGCGTGCCGACTCTCTTGAGATTGTCAGGCAACAGCAATTGATTGCCGCGCAGCAAGCCGAAGAGGAGCGGATACAGGACTCCGTGGCGACCGACAGCACCGCTCTCTTCTTCGCCAGCCTCTCGGGCACGGCGCAGAAGATCACGCTCCGCAACGACAAAGTAGAGCTGGTTTTCAGCAGCAAGGGCGCAACCGTCGAGCGCGCCGTAGTGAAGAATTACACGAATATAAGGGGCAAGAGCGGCGTCGTCCTCTTCGATGAGGCGACGCAACAGCTGAACTACACCATCCCGTTGAAAGAGATGAACATCTCCACGAGCGACCTTTACTTCACCCCTTCGGCCGTAACCGACACCACGGTTACGTTTACCGCGACGGCGGCGAAGGGCAAAACGGTCGCCGTCGAGTACCGGTTAGGCAAGAGTTATATGCTCCACACGTCGCTCCGCACTACGGGTTTCGCGGGGCTCGTCTTGCCCAATACGACGTCCGTCGACATCAGCTGGCGCGAGAGATGCGCCCAACAAGAGCGCGGGCATTCGTTCGAGAACCGCTATTCGAAGTTGGTATATCACAAGGCGGCGGGGGGCACGAAGAAGCTGTCCGAAACGTCGGAAGTGAAGGACAAGGAGATCGACGACATAATCGATTGGGTGGCGTATAAAAACCAATTCTTTTCCGCAGTAATGATCAGCCGCGACAACTTTGCGGAGAAGGCGTTACTGTCGTCGAAGCCGGAGGAGAAAGGCTCCGGATACCTTAAAGATTACGGGGCGAAGCTGTCCGTGCCGTTCGATGCGACGGGGCGGAATACGACCGATTTCGAGTTTTATTACGGGCCGAACGACTTCCGTCTGTTGCAGAAGACGGAGCGCGAGAGCACGTTCGGCAAGAAGCTGCAAATGGAGCGTTTGGTGGAGCTTGGCTGGCCCTTGTTCCGCCTGATTAACCGATGGTTCACGATTTACGTGTTCGACTTCCTTACGTCGCTTAATATCCCTATGGGGGTTGTCCTGATACTCATAACGTTGTTGCTCAAAGTTATTACTTATCCGATGGTGAAGAAGAGCTATATGAGCAGCGCGAAGATGCGTGTATTGAAGCCGAAACTCGAGGAGGCGACGCGCCAATACGACGGTCCCGACCGGCAGATGCAAAAGCAACAGGCGATGATGCAGGAGTACGCCAAGTACGGGGTGTCCCCTATGGCGGGCTGTCTGCCGGCGTTAATACAGATGCCGATATGGGTTGCGATGTTCAATTTCGTGCCTAACGCAATAAAGCTTCGCGGGGAGAGTTTCCTTTGGATTAGCGATTTATCGACCTACGACCCTATCTTCGAATGGCATAAGAACATCCCGTTAATAGGCGACCATCTCTCCCTGACGTGCATACTCTTTTGTGTGGGGCAGTTGGCGTACAGCTGGATGTCGTTGAAGCAACAAAAGGACCAAATGGTGGGGCAACAAGCCGACCAGATGAAGATGATGCAATGGATGATGATGTTGATGCCCCTTATGTTTTTCTTCATCTTCAACGATTATTCCTCGGGGCTCAACTTCTATTACTTCGTGTCCCTATTTATGTCTGCAGTCATTATGTGGGCTCTGCGTCATTTCACCGACGAGCGGAAGCTCTTGGAGCGCCTCGAAGAGAAGTATAAGGAGAATAAAGCGTCGGGAAAGAAACTCTCCGGACTCGCCGGGAGGCTCCAGGCAATGCAAGAAGAGCAGGCGCGTATGGAGGAGAAACGGAAAGAGTTGGAGCGCAGGCGCAGGGGGCGTTGAGCGCGGGTCTGATGTTGCGGACGTAACGATATAAAGAAGATGAACCGGCGGACAATCCTTGCCGTAGCTTTACCGGCAATATTTATGAGTATGAACGCGGGGGCGGAGCCCGTTATCGGCAGACAAGACATAAGCATAGAGGGCGGCAGGCTCACTGCCGGGGCGCTCTGGGCTATGGGCAGGATAGGGGCGTATGATGTTTCTCCCGGCGGAGAGCGCGTGGCGTACCAAACGGGTTATTACAGCGTGGAGCAAAACAAGAGCCGCCAGGTAGTGTACGTAAAGGACGTTGACGGGGGAGACGCGATGTGCCTTACCCCCGACGGGGCGAGCGATACCGACCCGGCGTTCATCGCCTCGGGGGAGAAGATAGCGTTCCTTAGCGGCGGGCAGCTCTGGTCCGTAAATACCGACGGCAGCGAGAGAGTTCAGCTCACGCACGACGCAACCGATATCGAAGGCTTTCGTTTCTCCCCCGACGGGGAGCGGGTTATATTGCTTAAAGCCGTCCCTTACTTCGGCTCGATTGCGAAGAAACCCGACGACCTGCCCCTCACGAGCGGACGAGTGATTAACGATTTGAACTACCGGCACTGGGATCATTATGTGGAGACGGTTGTCCATCCCTTTGTTGCCGACGTGTCGGAGGAGGGCATAGGCGCCGGTAAAGATATTCTCGAAGGCGAGCCCTACGAATGTCCCGCCGCCCCGTTCGGCGGTATCGAGCAAATCGTCTGGCACCCCGACGGGCGGCGGATTGCTTATTCGTGCAAGAAATGCGAAGGGGTGATGTACGCCGTGTCCACCGATGCGGACATCTATCTGTACGACTCTGACAGCGGACGGACGGACAATTTGTGCAAGCCCGACGGCTTTACGGCGCCGGAGATTGACCCCTCGAAGTCGCTCCGGGACCAGGCGATAAACCGCCTCGACGGCGATTATAACGTCGGTTACGACACCAATCCGCAGTTCTCTCCCGACGGGAGGCGCCTCGCGTGGCTGAGTATGGCGCGCTGCGGATACGAAAGCGACCGCAACAGACTTTGCGTCCTCGACCTCGCGAGCGGGGAAAAGACATACGTTTCGGATAGCTTCGACTCCGATGTAGATGATTTCATTTGGGCATCCGGCGGCGATGCGGAGCTGTATTTTACGGGCGTTTGGCACGGATTGGTTAATATCTACGCCGTTACGAAGAGGGGAGAGATAAGGCAAATCACCAACTATAAGGCGGATTTCGGCTCGCTTAAGCCCGCCGGGAGCAAAGGTCAAATCGTCGCCGAACGGCACGATCACTTTCATCCGGCTGACCTTTATCTCGTTACGCCCGGCGAAGACGCCGGACGCACGCTGTCGGCACGCATAACAAAAGAGAACGACCGGATCCTCTCGCAGATAGCTCAGGGCACGTCCGAAGAGCGTTGGCTGACCGCGTCGGACGGGAAAAGGATGATGACGTGGTTAATCCTTCCGCCCGATTTCGACCCCTCAAAGAAGTATCCGACACTGCTTTACTGCGAAGGGGGTCCACAAAGTCCGGTCTCCCAGTTCTGGAGTTACCGTTGGAATTTTGCGCTCATGGCGGCTCACGGCTATGTTGTCGTGGCGCCGAACCGTCGCGGGCTGCCCGGCTTCGGTGCGGATTGGAACGAGGAAATAAGCGGTGATTGGACGGGTCAGTGTATGAACGATCTCCTCTCGGCTATCGACGACGCTTGCGATTCCTTGCCTTACGTCGACCGCGACCGGCTCGGATGCGTCGGCGCAAGTTTCGGCGGGTTCTCCGTCTACTGGCTTGCCGGGCACCACGAGGGGCGGTTTAAGGCGTTCGTCGCCCACGACGGAGCATTCAATCTCGAAGCAATGTACACCGACACGGAGGAGGACTGGTTCGCCAATTGGGAATATGACGAGGCGTATTGGAACAAGGACAAGTCGCTCAATGCAAAGCGCACGTACGACAATTCCCCGCATCGCTTTGTCGACAACTGGGACACGCCCATCCTCTGCATACACGGCGAAAAAGATTACCGCATAAGCGCAAACCAGGGCTTTGGCGCGTACAACGCCGCCCGGCTGAGGGGTATACCCGCGCAGTTGCTCCTCTTCCCCGACGAAAATCATTGGGTATTGAAGCCTCAGAACGGCATTCTCTGGCAACGTACGTTCTTCTCCTGGCTCGATAAATGGCTGAAACCGGACGGCGCGGAATAAGGTTAAACAACATACGACAATTATAATCCGTTAAAACTGAAATGAACAATCAACCGGTTAAAACGTTGCGCGACTCCGCCGCCTTGCGATGGACCGCGCTCTTGCTCCTTGCGTTAGCGATGTTCTGCGCGTACATTTTTATGGACATCCTCTCGCCTATAAAGGACCTTATGCTCACACAGCGCGGCTGGGATTCAACCGCTTTCGGCACTATGCAAGGGTCGGAAACGTTCCTCAACGTGTTTGTTTTCTTCCTCATCTTTGCCGGGATTATACTCGACAAGGCGGGCGTCCGCTTCACCGCATTACTCTCGGGGGCGGTGATGCTGTGCGGGGCAATCATCAAATATTATGCCGTGAGCAGCAGCTTCTTCGGCAGCGGTCTTGAGACGTGGTTCACCAACAACCTCAACCATATACCCGTGTTCGAACAGCTCGGCGTGTCGCCTTTTTACGAGGGCATGCCCGCGTCGGCGAAGCTCGCCGCATGCGGTTTTATGATTTTCGGATGCGGCGCGGAGATGGGCGGCATTACGGTTTCGCGCGGTATAGTCAAATGGTTCAAGGGGCGTGAGATGGCGCTCGCGATGGGGTCGGAGATGGCTTTGGCGCGTCTCGGAGTGGCTACATGTATGATCTTTTCCCCGTTCTTCGCCAAGCTCGGAGGGCATATCGACGTGTCGCGCAGCGTGGCGTTCGGCGTGGTGTTGCTCTGTATCGCGCTGATGATGTTGGTGGTTTATTACTTCATGGATCGTAAGCTCGACCGGCAGACGGGCGAAGCGGAAGAGAAGGACGACCCGTTCAAAGTGCGCGATATAGGCCGTATCCTGACCGGTATGGGCTTTTGGCTCGTGGCGCTTCTCTGCGTGCTTTATTATTCCGCGATATTCCCCTTTCAGAAGTATGCGGTTAATATGTTGCAATGCAATTTGACGTTCTCCGCCGTGCCGGAAGGTTCGTTTTGGGCGTCGACGACGGTAACTATCGTGCAATACGTTATAATGTTGGTTGTCGCCGCGACGGCGTTTACGTTCAACTTCATCCGGCGTCCGGCGCTGAAATACGGCATGTTGTGCGTGTCGGTAGTTGCGCTCGCGGCGTATTGTTATATGGGTTATATGCGCCAATCGGCGGAGTCGATATTCGCCGTGTTCCCCTTGTTAGCCGTCGGCATCACCCCTATTCTGGGCAGCTATGTCGACCGTAAGGGCAAGGCGGCGTCTATGCTCGTGCTGGGCTCGCTCCTGCTGATTGCATGTCATCTGACCTTCGCTTTCGTCCTCCCGCAGTTTAAGGGCAACGAGGTCGGTGGCGTGATTGTCGCATACGTAACCATACTCGTGCTGGGCTCTTCGTTCTCGCTCGTGCCCGCCTCGTTGTGGCCCAGCGTGCCGAAGCTTGTAGACTCAAAGATAATCGGATCGGCTTACGCGCTCATCTTCTGGATACAAAACATCGGGCTTTGGCTCTTCCCGCTGGTCATCGGAAAGGTGCTCGACGCAACCAATCCCGGCGTAACCGACGCCACGCAACTCAACTACACGGCTCCCCTCGTTATGTTGGCGTGCCTCGGCGTAGCGGCGCTCGTCATCGGGCTGATATTAAAAGCTGTCGACCGCAAGCGCGGCTTGGGGCTCGAATTGCCTAATATTCAATAAAGATCCGCATAGGTTTACTTCGGGGCGCGGACAAGGCTCAAACCTTGTTGGCGCCCCGTTGTTCGTGCGTTCGGACCGGCGTCGTGCGGGGCGGGAGATGCGGAGAGAGCCGCCTTGACGCCGGGTCGGAACAAGCCGGAGATTTGTTTCGGCGGCGTATGCCCCGCGCCCGGACGGGTATGAAAAACGGGGTTTTGTTTGTTTGTTTCCGTGCCTTGCATTACCTTTGCCTTACAGTTGAAGTATCGATTACCGATTTTATAAATCATATTATGGCTAACAAGAGAAACCTGAAGCATAACATCAACTGCGTGTGCAGTGAGCTTTTTGCCGAGTGTTTAACCGCTTACCTGACCGTTAGAGAGGAGGATGTGGAGCAGATAGATGACATCCTGAAGAGCATCTTGCGTATTCAACACGAGTTTGTAAGCCGCGCGGGGCATCCCGAACCGGGGATTAAAGCCGCCGCATACTACAACGTGCTCGCAGAAGAATTTAATAAACAAGTGTCGGAAATCGTCGACAATATCCAAGCGCTGGCATCATAAGGGATGATCTTTCGGGGTATCTGCCGTTGGATTTTATATAAGGTATTGGGCTGGCGGACCGTCGTTACGGTCCCCCGTCCGGCAAGGTGCATCATCTGTTATGCCCCGCACACGAGCAATACCGACTTCACTATTGCCGTCCTTTATATGTTTTCCGAAGGGTTTCGCGCTAATTTCCTGATGAAGCGGGAGTGGTTTTTCTTCCCGCTCGGGGCGTTGTTACGCCGTCTTGGAGGTATCCCGGTAGAGCGTTCGGAGCACGCCCGCCTGACCGATCAGCTGGCGGCGGAGGCGGCGCGGCGTGATGAATTTTGCCTCGCCATAACGCCGGAGGGGACGCGCTCGCTCAATCCCGACTGGAAGCGCGGCTTTTATTACATCGCTCTTAAAGCGGGTCTGCCGATACTTCTTTATGGCGCCGATTACGCGGAAAAGGTTATCAGATGTACGCGCTCCGTTGTGCCCACGGGCGATATAGACGGCGATATGCGCCTTATAACAGACTATTTCAAGGATTTCAAAGGCAAACACCCGGAGCGTTTCAGCACGGGGGCAACGGAGCGATGAAGCGGGGTTTGTTGATTGTTTTGCTGGCGGTTTGGAGCCTCGCCGCAACGGCTCAACAGCCGCCGAAGCTAAGAAACGTATGGGGCGAAACCGACTCCGACGCCGCCCCCTGGGCAACTAATGTATCGCGTCCGAACAAGATTGAGCTCGGCTTGAGCGGACGGCACATCTCCCTTTGGGCAAGCCACGGGCGCTATTTCGACGTGAAGAGAGACCGCTGGGCATGGCAACGGCAGAACCTGTTCGGTACGAACGAAGACCTCTTCACCCAAACAATTGTCGTCCCTTACCTCATTCCGATGTTGGAGCGGGCAGGGGCTTACGTGTTCACTCCGCGCGAGCGCGACCGCCAGACGAGGGAAGTTATTGTCGATAACGACGGCTGTCATCCGGGGGGAACAATACTCGCCGCCGACCTCGATAAATACGACAAGACGACGGGCTTCGGCTTTCACGAGGGGAAGTATGTCAACGGCGAAAACCCCTTCACTTCCGGCACCGCGCTCGTCGTCGGCACGGCAAAAAGCAACCGGGCAACCACGTTCACCTACATCCCCGACATCAGCGAGGCGGGGCAATATGCCGTATATGTCAGCTATCCGTATATGGCGGACGCGGTCGACGACGTGCACTACACGGTTTGTCATAAGGGCGTGCGCACGGAGTTTGCCGTCAACCAACGCATCGGATACGGTACGTGGGTGTATCTCGGCACATTCGACTTCGGGCTCTCCAATCCTAAATATCAATCGCTTGCCAACTGCGTCATTCTCTCCACCGCGTCGCACGATAAAGGCTCGGTCGGAGTTGATGCCGTGCGCTTCGGCGGCGGTATGGGGAACATCAGCCGGAACGGGATGACAAGCGGCCTGCCCCGTTGCTTGGAGGGTGCGCGTTATTCCGCTCAATGGGCGGGCGTGCCCGAAACGCTGTACAACACGAAAGAGGGGGAGAACGATTATGGAGACGACATCAACGTCCGCTCGCTGATGACCAATTGGCTCGGCGGAGGGTCATGTTTTATGCCGACTGTTGAGGGGCTCGGAGTGCCGATAGAGTTGAGCCTTGCGGTGCATAGTGATGCGGGTTATCACGACGACGGGCAGTCGATAGTCGGCTCGTTGGCTATATGCACGACCGATTTCGAAGACGGGCTCCTCTCCGCCGGCATCACACGCCAAACATCGCTCGACCTCGCCTCGCAACTGCTCGACAATCTTACTAACAACATGACCAAGCGCTTCGGACGCTGGACCAAACGTTATCTCTGGGACCGCAACTACTCCGAAACACGTATGCCCGAAGTGCCCTCAGCCATCATCGAAACCCTGTCGCACCAGAGCTTCCCCGATATGCTTATCGGGCAACACCCCTACGGCAAGTTCGCCATTGCACGGAGCATATACGCTACGGTGTTGCGTTACATCTGCGACGGACACGGGCAACGGTGCGTCGTCGAGCCGCTTCCGCCGGCCGATTTCCGCATATCAATCAAAGAGAACAACCGGGTCGAGCTGCGTTGGGAGCCGGTTAACGACCCGCTCGAACCAAGCGCCAAACCGACATCATACAACATTTACACGGCCGTGGGCGACGCCGGCTTCGACAACGGACAGAACATAAGCTCCCCGGCAGCGGCGCTGAGGCTCACTCCCGGCACACAATACGCCTTTTACGTAACGGCATGCAACGCCGGCGGAGAGAGCTTCCCGACGCCGACGCTATCGGTTTATATCTCGCCCGAATCCATCGGAACGGCGCTCGTAGTCGACGGCTTCGAACGCTTGTCCGCCCCTTATGTCGTCGACAACGACTCTCTCCAGGGCTTTGATATCAGCCGCGACGAGGGCGTTCAGCTCGGGTTATACGCCGGCTGGAGCGGGTTGCAGAAATGCTTCGACAGGGAAAAGATGGGGCAATCGGATAGCGAAGGGCTCGGTTATTGCGGCAACGAGCTGGTCGGGAAGTTTGTTATGGGCAACGAATTTAACTACTCCGTCGACCACACACGTGCCCTCGCGTCCGCCAAGAAATACTCCGTCGCGAGCTGTACGCTTAGCGCGCTGAGGGACGGACGTGTGAAGGATCTCGCCTCGTACACACTTATCGACCTCGCTTTCGGGCTCCAAAAGGACGACGGACAACTCGGATTGCACTTTAAGACCTTCACTCCCGCCCTGCGTAACCTGTTGACCGACTACGCCAAACACGGCGGCGCAATCCTCGCCAGCGGACAATTTATCGGCAGCGATATGACCTCAGGCGAGGAAAAAGAGTTCTTGCAAAAGCTCTTCAAGTTACGTTACGTCCCGGCAGAGAGCGGGGCGCTGACCGATAAAATATCGGGTATGGGCATGCAATATCATTACTTTCACGAGTTGAATGCCGCTCATTACGCCGCCACCCACCCCGAAGTTCTCTCCCCCCTCGACGGAGCTATTTGCGCCATGCAATACTCCGACGGAACGAGCGCCGCAGTGGGGTATAAGGGTTTGTATTCCTGCTTCGCTATGGGTTTCCCCTTCGAGTGCATAAAGGAGCCGAGCCTGAAAGACAAGATTATGCAAGGCATATTGGCGTACCTGTTGAAATAAAGACCAAGACACTATAAACAATATGGAGATAAAGGCAAACACAAAGGGAAGCCGGTACATCGAAGTGAGTGAAGAGCACCTCGAAACGATAAAGAAATATTCTCTCTTCACCGACCTGGTCGACAGCTCCGGATATGTTGACGACACGACATTAGAGAAGCTCCGCCACAACGTCCGCGCGTTGTTAGAGGCGACGGAAGAGCAGGACAAGAGCTTGCTCGATGTTTGTTTCGACGTCATTTATCATAGGGACATGAAGCCTGTCGGACTGAGAAATCTGCTCCTGCTCTACATAAGTTATTACAACTCCGACGAGCAGGACTTGTCGGGCTTCTCCGCAGAGGAGCTCCTCAAAGACGCGGGTGAAGAAGAGGAGTAACGCGGGGTCGGCTCCCGCGCGCGTGCCGGGTATGGAGTACCGC
>JAJPZE010000198.1 GCA_021204565.1 Prevotella sp.
TAGGTTTTGCGGGGCATGATATGGGGTTATGGCGGGGCATGATATGGGGTTATGGGTACCCTTGATATGGGATCACGTCCGGCACGAACTGACGTGCCAAAAGCGCCTGCGGCAGATAAACAATGCTTGCACGAGCGCCTAAGGCGCTCGTGCAAGCCGCAAAAAGAGAGGCGGCGAAATATATGATAAATATTTGCGCGTTATACGAAATTGTTTACTTTTGCATTCCGTCTATGACGACTAAGACCTTAGATAATTATGTATTGGACATTGGAATTGGCTTCAAAATTAGAGGATGCTCCTTGGCCCGCCACTAAGGAGGAGCTTATCGATTACGCTATTCGTTCCGGTGCGCCCTTAGAGGTGTTGGAGAACTTGCAAGAGATAGAGGATGAGGGAGACGTCTATGAGGGGATAGAAGAGATATGGCCCGATTATCCCGACAAGGACGATTTCCTTTGGGATGAAGACGAATATTAAACGGGTCGCGGGAGAGTGCGCCGGAAGTGAGTGGGTAGTGTGATGCTGTCCCCGCGATGAAGTGCGGAGTTGCCCTCAGTGCGACCCCGAAGAAGTCGTGCAATCAGCTTTACGTCCCGCTGGCGCAACCTCCGGAGTTTAAGAAATGTACATCTAATAACATACCCCGAACGTATCCGACGTTCGGGGTATGTCGTACATCTCTCAAACTCCGGGAACGTATCCGACGTTTGGGGTATGTCATACATCTCTCAAACTCCGGGAACGCCGGACACGCTCGGGGTATGTGAGTAGTTACGTGATTAATATTGGCGTATTAGTGTCTTTCGCGCCGTGCGGAGACACGCGCTTCGCCCCCGACGGAAGAGGAGTGTGATGTGCGCGATTTGGTTTTCTTTACCGATGTTGTGCGGCTCGTGCGCGCGTTTTTCTTCGCGTGTTTGCCGGTTGCCTCACTGTCGGTAGCTATACTGTCGGTGTCGAGGCTGTCGGGCGCGATATTGCTTGCGAAGAGGTTACGCTCGAATGCCTCTATCTCCTCCTCTATCTTCCTCTGCTCTGCGGTGAGGCGGTCGATATCGTCTCCCGCCACTTGCGCGAGGGTCCGCCCGAGCATATTAGTGGTTTTATATATCTTTCCGCTGTATTGGTTCTTTGTAAAATAATCGTCGACGGACATTGTGGCGGCGTTATTCAGGTCGCTAACCATAATCGTCTGCTTTGAAAGAAACGGCGCCACGTCGTCGTACTTCACCCAAAAGAGAGGGTATGGCGTTGCTCCGTCGCCGAAGTCATCCATCCTCTTGATTATCGGGCACAGGGCAATTACTTTCTTATGAAACGACGACGAGGCTTGGTCGTAGTATGCGCTTTCTTTCAAGTAATATGCCGTTACGTCGCGCGAAGGTATGTCGCTGTTGTCGATATGTATCGATTTGCCGTTCCGCTCGTAATAGATGCCGTAGTTATCCATAAAGTCGAGCGGCTTGACTCGCGCGCTGTCGTTGAACACCTCGTTGCCGTCGAGCCGGTACTCATACACCTTTATCTTCCCCGTGAGCATCAGCTTGAAGAGATAGGTGAACAGGTTCTGTTGGTCGCCAATGGGTTCCTCGGGGTAATAGAGCCCGGCGTTAGCGGGATCGTTAAGGTCGATTTCCCGATATATGTCGCGCCGCCACACCACGTCTTCATCCATCGACAGCGCCGTCGGGTATGAGATTTGGGCTCGTGTGGAGAGATTGTTGGCATTCGATTTCGTAGCTTGCGCCTGTTGCTCGGCACGCCTGGCGGCGGGTTGGGCGGCAACTGACAGCCCGAATGCGGATATGAGGATAATGACAAATAACTTCTTCATAATGTATATGTGTATAGCTTTATTTCAATTGCACTTCGGTTGCCGCAGGCAAGGTACGGCTTAATCCGTCGGGTCCCGTTGCGTTTACGTTCGATATATAAAACCGTTTGCCCGAGGACAACTTGCGGAATTGCTCTTTCTGGCGTGAGGAGAACGCCGCTCCGTCGGACTTAATCGGCACGGCGTTACCCATGTTGTCGAAGAACACGGTCTCGAAGCTTGTTACGCGGAACTGTATGTCGAGCAAGCCGTCGTCTATCGCCGCCTCTATCCCCGACGCCGACATGAGCTGCTGTTTGGTCATCTTGCCCCCTTTGAAACGGTCGGTCCCCATCGGTATGTACGCTATCGGGTCGGGCAACTTACGCACCTTAAACGAGTATTGACCCATCTGCCTTGCCCGTCCGCCCTGGTTCGCGCCGACGCTAATCGTAACGTCTTCACCCACCGTCGCGGGTTTCGCCACGAAATGTCCCATACCTAACGAACGGAACTCGCCGCCGCTCATGCTCGCCGTAACCGCGGCTAACGGCACGCCCGGCACGGATATGCTTATCGGGTTGTCGTAACCTGCATAGAGAACATTCATCAAGTCTGCCGATACCGTTGCCGACGGATTAACCACCGAATACTGCTGGCTGAAGTCGCGCCGAACGGTTTCGCCGTCGCCGTTTTGCATTGTTATATATCCGGAGAAGGTATGGTCGCCGACCGCCCCGGCAGTAAATTCATAAGTTGAATTGACGAGCTCCACTTGTTTATCGCCGATGAAGATCTGCGGCTGGAGCGTAGTGTCCACCGCCGCCATCACTATCTGAGCCGAGAAGCGGTCGCCGCTCACGACGGTCTTCGACTCGGGAATGACGAATGCGCTTAGCTTGTTCACGCGGATGTCTTTCAGGTCAATATTCGCCACGAGGTCGTGCAGAGCCTCCCCTTCGGCGCTGCGCACGTCGTTTTGGAGCTTCGACAGGAGCGTTACCGCAGCGGCAACAGGCATATTCTCGAACATATATTCCTGCCAGTTCTTGCCTAATGCCTTTGCCGTCAGGCTCACGTCGGTCGACAGGTTTCCCGCGATTATCGCTTGTTGCGTAGTGTCGGGGATCATCCGCAGGATACGGGTTCTATAATGGTTGATTGCGTCGAAGAGACGTTTGCCTTGCCCCGTGCCGGGAGCGAGCATGACGTGCGAGGCGGCCTCGAGGTCGTCCTTTGATTTGATGTTAGCCAAGTCGGCGTGTTTCCCGTCCGCCTCTCTTACGATAGCGAGCTTGAGCTCCTGCGCGAAATCGTATAGAGAATCGCTCATCTGTTTGACGGTCTGTGCTTTATCGAACCACTCCTTCACCTTTTGCGGGTTGGCTTTCATCTGCGCGTCGAAGTTGTCGTAGATAGTGTTGTTCCCTTTTGTAGAGAATGCCGTTGAGCGCAACAAGCTCTCGTCGACAACGGAGAAGCCGTTCAACACTTCCGTCGACACGTTTAATGCAAGCAGCGCCATAAGCACCACATACATCAGGTTGATCATCTTTTGACGCGGACTGATACGCCGCTTCTTTATCGCCATAACTTATCCGGGAACTGTATCCTTTAATGCCTATCCCTTAGCATTGGGCATATTCATCGTCATCGCTTCAATCATCCGGGCGTACATCTTGTTGAGCGCCTCAATCTGCTCGACCATATGGCGCGTCTTCGAATTTATCTCGTCGATGGTGCCTATTTGTTGCGACGCGCCTTTAAGTTGCATCTCGTAAACCTTGGCTATTCCGGTCAACGTACGGTTGAGGTTCTCCATCTCTTCGGAGTCGGTAGTGAGCCGCTCGCTCTGTGCCGCCACTTTGAGAAGCATCTCGTTGAGCTCGTTGAGGCGGCTGACGTAGGTCGTCGTAGCTTCTTCCATTGCCTCCGCCGTCTCCTGCGTTACCGCCGGGGCGGGCGTCGTCGGACCGTTGATGCCGCCAATCACTATCGTACCCGATGCCGAGCCTCCGGCTGTACCGCTCTCGCCCGCGACATCTCCCGCGGGTACTCCGCCACCGCCGCCGACTATGATGCCGCCGCCACCGACAATACCGCCGCCGATAACGCCGCCTCCGCCGCCAACAACACCGCCCGTAGCTACCGTGCCGTCGCCACCGCCGGCAACAACCGAGCTACCGCCGGCAACATCACCACCACGCGCGCCGTCCCCGACGACGTCTCCGGCTTCGGCGGATATGGTGCGGGAAGTCGCAAGCTCCATCCCGTCCTGCGTTTTGTCAAACGGCCGATCGAACGCGGAGATAAAGAATACAATCACCTCGGTACCCATCCCGACGAACAGCATCAGGTTCGCGCCCGGCAAGTGGGTCAGCTTGAACAACGTTCCCAATATCACTATCGACGCGCCCCACGAATAGGCGTAGTTCATAAACGTCTGCCCGGATACGCTGTCCATCCATTTCTGGAGACGGTATATAATATTATATTTGCTGTACTTGGCCATAGCTTATTTATTCTTCGACTTTGTCTTTGTCTTCTCTTTCTTGTTCTTCTCGCTCGTCGTGTTAGCGAGGCTTCTTACACAACGGAAACCGATATACGAGCGCGGCTGGTTCTGGTATTCCCACGTGCGCCACGCAGAGCGTATGTAGCTTGCCGGGTCTTTCCACGAGCCGCCTCTGACGCTCTTCTTCTTCAGTTTATATGGATCCTCCTTCGCCGCTTTATATTCGAGTTGCGGGTTAAAGTCGTTCATTGCTTCCACGCCCGCCTCGGTGTATACGGTGCTCGTCCATTCCGCCACGTTGCCGGCCATATCGTACAACCCGTTGCTGTTCGCCGAATAAATACCCACCTTCGACGTAATCAGGTTGCCGTCCTTAGTATAATTGCCCTTGTCCGGTTTGAAGTTGGCGAAGAAACAACCGTCCTCGCTCTTCGTATCCATACTCTCCCAAGGGAACTCGTTGCCGTCCTTGCCGCGCGCGGCGTACTCCCATTCCGCCTCCGTCGGCAGACGGTAGCGTTGTACGTAGCGCGCTTCCGCTCCGAGACCTTTCAGCAGATACTCCGTGCGCCACGCACAGAAGGCATTCGCCTGCTCCCAGCTCACGCCGACGACGGGATAATCGCTATATGCGGGATTGCTGAAATAATTGCGCAGGTACACCTCGTTGTCAGAATTCTGAAAGTCGTTCACCCATACCGTCGTGTCGGGGTATATATTAATAATGTACGTATTAAGAAAGTCCCAAGGACCCGAGAGCGGGCGGTCGATAGTCTCCGACACGATACGCCCCTCGTCGTCTATGTATGCCGTATCTTTTGAAATCATTATCACCTCGTCGGGATTAACCGCCATATCGGTATTCAGATTACGCTCGGCAGGGTTCATACGATTGCGCCTCAGAGCGGCCGTGGTGTAGTCGTATATGTCGTAACGATAGTTCATTTGCGAGCAGTCGAGCATCTTCTCTCCCGTTACGGGATTGATAATGTATAACGACTCAAATGCCCGCTCTTCGTCCTCGTCTGGCTTGCGGGGCAGAGCTTTCTTCCAATTCAAGTGCGGCTCCACCGGCTCGCCGTGCTTATCTTCCGTTATCATATATGTCTCGTCGCCGCCGTACGACGGGTCAGCAAGACGAGTGCGCAGGATACTGTCGCGCACCCACATAACAAACTGGCGGTACATCGAGTTGGTTACTTCCGTCTCGTCCATCCAAAAGCCGTCGACAGAAATATCTTTTACCGGAGTCTGACGCCCCCAAAGGCTGTCTTGCTTGTCGATACCCATGTGGAGATACCCGCGCGAAATCTTTGTCATACCGTAAGGAGTCGGCTCGGAGAACGCACGTCCCCGCACGCCCGTTACCTCGCCGCCCGCTCCCGAACCTGATGTCATCTTCTTGCTACTGCTACATCCCGCGGCAAGCAACAGCACCAAACATATGACCGGAACAGCTAAACACTTCTTCATATTATATTCTTCTTTCTTTTCCTTTCCTCTAAAGTATCCTCACGCTCTGATGACGGTTCCGCCCCTTCTTCGTAAGGTTTATATCCATCTGATAACCCAATACCAACTCGTGCCCGCCGTTGGTTACGCTCAGACCCGACGTATAGTATTCATAACTATACCCGAGAACCACTCCGTGAAAATTACCGCCCACGAAGAGCGTTACCGAATTGGTGGGGCTATATCCGACGCCGAGATACATCATCCTCTTGTCATTGGTGTATTGCAACCGCGCCGTTATATCGCCTCGCCAAACCGTCATATCGGTACGCACGAGCACCGACGGCTTTATTGTTACAAACGGATTTCGCAGCCGAATATTGTATCCGGCTGTGAAATAATACGTGCCGTCTATCTTCAGCTCGTTTGTCTCCCCGAGACCTACCGTCGGACTATTGAGATGTTGTGCCGACAGTCCGACGTAAAGATCCTTGCGGGTATAATAAAGTCCGGCGCCGATGTCTAAGGAGTATCCGTTTTGGTCGGACGTGGAGAAAGCCGGGTCGCTGCTGTCTTCGAGGTCAACATCGCTGCCGTTCAACGCCTCCATAAGCAAGCCCGCTTGCACGCCGACCGACAGCGTGCCCCCGAATAAACGTATCTTCGCGGCGTATTGCAATTCGATACGCTGGTGGGTGAACACGCCCAATTGGTCGTTCATAAACATCAGACCCGCCCCGTGATAACTATGCAAGAAATAAAAGGGAATATCCGCTGCTGCATATATCGTCTTCGGATTATTCTCGAAACCGACTAACGACATATTATACGCCGCGTTCACGTTCAACTTCGACTCCTTGCCCGCCGCCGCACAGTTGAACGACGGCTCCATATCAAAGTAATGGGAGAACTGCGGCTCGTATTGAGCGCGAACAACCGTCACGCTCAAAATCAACACCGACAATATCGCTGCTCCTCGTTTCATTCGACGCCGATAACCTCTCTTATAACGTATGTGTTGCCCTTTTATTGTAATCCGGGAGTGCAACAAATGAGGCGGAGCACAAAAGAAATCGAAACACCGGGAGCAGTCGGACGGAATTTTGTACATATCTTTGCCGTATAATTAAACATAGTTATGAGGAAAGAGAAGAAAGCGGGAAAGAGCCGTATAACCAAGCAGGAGCTGCGGAAGATGGTTGCCGAATACCTTACGGAGCGGGGCGGGGAGCCGTGTAAAGAGAAATCTATATGGCGTGATTTAAGTCTTAAGACAACGCCGGAGAAGATGCTCCTTAATGATGTATTAGAGGAGTTGGAGGACGAGGAGTTCATTATACGCACTTCACGCGGGGCGTGGCAGCTCCGCCGTTGGGAAGCGCAGACAATGGAGGGGACATTCATCCGCCGCGCTAACGGCAGGAACTCGTTCCGCCCCGACGGCGAAGACAAGACGCTCCTCGTTACCGAACGCAACTCATTGTATGCAATGAACGGCGACCGCGTGCGCGTTTCGGTTATGGCGCGGCGGCGCGGGCATACTAAGGAAGCGCAGGTAACGGACATCATAGAGCGTGCAACGGATAAGTTCGTAGGGCGGTTGCGCGTTGAGGAAGACGTAGCGTTCCTCGCCCCGCAGGACGATCTCATCCCGTTCGATATCATCATTCCCAAAAATAAAACCATGGGCGGGCGAACCGACGACAAGGCTGTCGTGCGTATCGTGCAGTGGGCTGACGACCGCCATAAAGTGATGACGGGCGAGGTAATCGACGTGCTCGGCGCGGCGGGGGACAACACCGTCGAGATGCACGCTATACTTGCCCAATACGGTCTGCCCTACACGTATCCGAAAGAAGTGGAGGAGGAGGCGGACAAGATAACGGGGGAGATAACGCCGGAAGACTACGCGGAGCGCGAGGATTACCGCAACGTGTTCACCTGCACCATCGACCCCGCCGACGCGAAAGACTTCGACGACGCGCTCTCCATCCGACCCACGACCGACCCGCACGTATGGGAAGTCGGGGTGCATATCGCCGATGTGTCGCACTACGTATTGGAAAACTCCATCATCGACCGCGAGGCGCGCGAGCGGGCAACGTCGGTATATTTAGTCGACCGCACCATTCCGATGTTGCCCGAACGGCTCTGCAACTTCGTGTGTTCCCTGCGCCCGGATGAAGAGAAACTCACTTATAGCGTTATATTCAATATGAACGAGCGTGCCGAAGTGCTCAACTACCGTATCCGGCACACAGTGATTAAGAGCAACCGGCGGTTCGCATACGAGGAAGTGCAACAGATATTGGAGGCATCGGGCGCGACGGGCGACGGGCCGGTCAACCCTGCGGGCGAATATGCACCCGAGCTTTGCCGGCTTTGGGCGTTGGCTAAGATATTGCGCGAGAAGCGGTTTGCGAACGGCTCGGTTAAGTTCGAGAGCGAGGAAATGAAGTTTATTCTCGACGACGAAGGGCACCCGACGGGCTGTTATTTTAAGAAATTGTTAGAGGCGAACAACCTTGTAGAGGAGTTTATGTTGCTCGCCAACAAGACCGTAGCGGAGCACGTGGGGAAAGTGAAGCGCGGGCAAAAGGCGAAGACACTCCCCTATCGTATCCATGAAGATCCCGACGCCCAGAAGTTGGACGCGTTGCGCGAGTTCATCGTTAAGTTCGGATACAAGATGCGGAGCACGTCGACGAAAGGCGAGACCGCACGCCAGCTCAACCGCCTTATGGAGGACTGCGAGGGGCGGAGAGAGCAGAAACTCATCCAATCCGTAGCGTTACGCGCGATGATGAAAGCTAAATACTCCGTGCATAACATAGGTCATTTCGGGCTCGCGTTCGATTATTACACCCATTTCACTTCGCCCATACGCCGTTATCCCGACACTATGGTGCATCGTCTGCTTACACGTTACGAGCAGGGAGCGCCCTCGGCGAACAAGGAGTATTACGAAGAGCTGTGCCGGCACTCGTCGGATATGGAGGTGATTGCCGCCAACGCGGAGCGCGACTCGATAAAGTATAAGGCGGCGGAGTTTATGCAGGACAAGATCGGACAGACCTTCTTAGCGCACATCTCCGGCATTACGTCATACGGCATTTATTGCGAGATAGACGACAATCACTGCGAGGGTCTCGTCGCTATGCGCGACTTAAAGGACGACTTTTACGAGTACGACGACAAGAATTACCGTCTGCGCGGGCGGCGGCACGGCACGATTTATCAGCTCGGCGACCCGCTCACCATCCGCGTCAAAGGCTCTAACCCCGACAAGAAACAAATATCCTTCGTGCTCGCATAAAAGCTCCCGCGCACCAAAAGAATGCGTAAATTAAAGACAATTGAGATCCCGCGCCTCACGCCGGAAGAATATAAGGAGAGGGAGAAGTTGCCTCTCGTGGTGGTGCTTGACGACGTAAGGTCGATGTATAACGTGGGTTCGATATTCCGTACGGCGGATGCGTGCGCCGTCGAAGAGATTATCCTCTGCGGTATAACGGGCTGTCCGCCCGCGGCGGAGATACACAAGACCGCGCTCGGAGCGGAGGACACCGTTCGCTGGACGTACGCTCCGAACGCCGTCGAAGCGGTGAAACGCCTACACGAAAGAGAATATTACGTCTTTGCCGTAGAGCAATGTGAGGGAAGCGAATGTATTCCCCTTACGGTTTTGGACGCAAAACGCAAGTACGCCATAGTGTTGGGCAACGAGGTCAAAGGCGTGTCGCAAGACACTCTCGACCATTGCGACAGCTGTCTCGAGATACCCCAATACGGCACCAAACACTCCCTCAACGTCGCCGTCGCCGCAGGTATTATCCTCTGGGAATTCCGTAAAACATTGACGAGCTAACCACGCATTACCCGCGCCCCGCTCGGCGAGACGGCACCCTCCAAGTAGGGTAACGCATCTATCCTCACGAGGGTTCGTATCCGGCTATATAAGTAATCGCGCCCTCTGATTTCTGCATAATTCTCCGGACTAAAAACGTTGATTTTCTGTACGTAAACGGATGTTAATTAACTTAACGGCAGGGGTAGTGTGCAATGATTTTTCCGTTCAAAAA
>JAJPZE010000241.1 GCA_021204565.1 Prevotella sp.
GCCCTCTCCGACTGGTTCCAAGACAACCTGCTCTCCGCCCCGATCTACACCCGCCCGGCGGAATACAAGGGCTGGCGCGTCCCCGATATCCTGCTCTCCGGACACGAAGCGAATATCAAAGATTGGGAGATGACGCAGGCAATGGAGCGCACCAAACGCCTCCGCCCCGACCTGTTGGATAATAACAACGCACAAAAATAATGAGGCGGTACGTTATCCTTTCCCTGCTCCCGCTCCTTTGTCTTACAGCTTTCGCACAAAGCGGGCAACCGTTTAAACGCACTATATATAATAATGAGTATAATATTTACCTGACTATGAACTTTTACGACCGCGATATTACCCTCGCCGGACAAGAGTTTATGGGGGAGATGGACGGATATATAGGCGACGACGACAATTTCCGCAAGTGGCTCATACTCGACAGCAAGCTGACCGGGGACGATGCCGCAACGCTCGACATTATAAACTTAGAGGGGAGCGAAGACCTGAAAGCAACGCTCACATATAACGCCGACGGCACGTATACGTTGCGTCAGCAGAGCGGCAGCGCCCTTAAAGTAGTGCGGGGAAACAAATGGGTGAAGCTGCCCAAAACAATCACCTTCACCACTACGCGCAATAAATGAACTCCCCTTTCAAAGAGGCGGCGAAGCTGCGCCGTACATCTTTTTATTGTCGCGCGTTAACGCACAAATACGCCGGAGAGAAATAAATTTATGCGTAAAAGTTTGCACATAACGATAAAGTCGTTACCTTTGCACGCGACAGAAACATATTTAAGAACACATCAAACACCATAGCCTATAAGAAGACATTTACTCTGAACCAAACTATAAGATAAATGATTAATCTTGAAGAGATGACCGACGAGGAGTTGGCTCTCCGCTACGGACAAGGGAATAACAAGGCATTTGATGTGGTGCTTTCCCGTAATCAGAGTAAGTTGTACGCATATATATTGTTCGTTGTTCACGATACGGAGATAGCGAACGATGTGTTTCAGGATACTTTCGTGAAGGCAATAGTGAAGCTCCGCAAGGGTCAGTACGCCACGACGGGCAAGTTCTCGGCGTGGTTGATGCGTATTGCCCACAACGTGATGATTGATATGTTCCGCGACAAGAAGCAGGAGCATATCGCCCGAAACGAGGATAACGATCTATCGAATATTGAGAGCGCGGACCTACTGGAGGGCAATATCGAGACGCGGTACATAGAGGAGCAAAACTGCAAGGAAGCGCGCATACTGATGGAGTCGCTGCCCCCGGCGCAACGGGAGATAGTATTCATGCGCATCTATCAGCAGATGTCGTTCAAAGAGATAGCCGAAACGACGGGCGTGAGCATCAACACGGCATTAGGACGAATGCGCTACGCCATTCTCAATATGCGGCGTATGGCGTCCGAGACGGGTATCTTTGTCTAAATCAGGGCGAGGCTGTTGATAACTTTTACGGGGTCGGGCGCTTTGAATATATAATCGCCGGAGACCACTACATCCACCCCGGCAGAGTGCAACACGGGGGCGTTCGCTCCGTCTACGCCTCCGTCAATCTCTATCAGGGCTTTGCTCCCGGCGGCGGCGAGCATGCTTTTCAGCTCGCGCACCCTCTCCACGGACCCTTCGATAAAGCGCTGTCCGGAGAAGCCGGGGTGCACGCTCATAACGAGAAACATATCCGCCTCGTTCAACACTACCCGTAACGTATCGAGCGGGCTCTCGGGCTTTAACGTTACACCGGCTTTCATCCCGCAGTCGTGTATACGGCGTATTGCGGCGTGGATGTCCTCTGTTGCCTCTATATGAACGGTCATCATCATCACTCCGTTCTCCGCCGCTTTCTCTATATACCGCTCGGGGCGGACAATCATAAAATGTGCGTCAAAAGGCTTGATGCAATGAGGGCGGACGGATTTCATTACGGGGAAGCCGAACGAGATGTTGGGCACGAACACGCCGTCCATAACGTCGAGGTGCAACCATGCGGCGTCGCTGTTATTGACGACCTCTATTTCCCTTTCGAGGTTGTAGAAATCGGCGGAGAGAAGAGACGGGGATACGAGCATAACACTATTCAGTTCCAGCCGAGGGAAACGCCGGTTTGTGCTTTCCCCGGGACGGGGAATTGGTGCGCAATAGTTCGCAAAATATGGAGCGTAAACTCCGGAGGTTCACAGTCGAACGGGGTAAAGTTCTTCATAGGCAAATATGTTTTTATCCGATAGATTGATATATTTTATAAACGTTGTTTGCGCTCACTTATTACATTTGCAACCGTATTTTTCTCGGTAATTTGTTTGGCGAAAACAATTAAAAAGAATTATTTTGCACGCATAAACGAAAAGCTTTGAAAAGGAGATGATTATAGCTGTATGCGGCATGAACCGCCCGGACAATATACGTGAAGTATCGCGGGCGGGAATCGATATGGCGGGGTTCGTATTCACCCGAACGGATCCGCGCTACGTAAAGAGCGAGCTGTCGCACGCAGGGATTATCCCCGACCGTGCCGATAGTGCCGTTCGTGCGGGCACGGAGCATATCGGCGTGCCGACGGCAGGTGTGTTTGCCGACGAGATGCCCCAGACAGTAATCACGCAGATATATAACTATCGCCTCGATTATGTTATTCTCTGCGGGGGCGAGAGCCGTATTTATATCGACAATCTGCGGTGCACACTTGTGCCTGATATCGTCCCGGAGGTGAAGATTATAAAGGCTTTCGCGTTGAAAGACGTTAGCGAAATTAATCTTTCGGGTGAGTTCGAGGGCGGCGTGGAGATGTTTCTCTTCAAGGCGGAGGGCGGGCCGTCGGGACGGGGAGAGGGCATCGCTTGGAGCGAAGTCGCAGAGGCGTATGCGGGCGATACGCCGTTCCTTCTCGCGGGGAACATACAACCTGACGATGCCGGGCATATATCCGAAATCACTCACCCCCTGTTCGCCGGGATATGTATCTATTCCGAGTTCGAGACTTTCCCGGGCGTGAAGGATGCCGGACGTATCGCGGAGTTCATAAAGAGAATACGTTAATACATTATATAATATGAAGAAACGAATCCTTTCTGCCGCAGCTATATTCGTCTGTATCGCGGCTTTTGCACAACAATCCCCTTGGGCGGACGCGCCCATTGCTTCGCCCGTGATTAACGTGGGGGGCACCGTTACGTTCCGTATCTTCGCTCCCGACTGCACGTCGGTACAGCTCACGGGCGACCTTTTCCCCGAAGAGAAGATACAAACGCCGGCTGGAGAGACCGCCGATGCCCGCGTCGTAGATATGACGAGGGGCGGTAACGGCGTTTGGGAATATACCACGCCCGAGCCGCTCGCGCCGGAATTATACACCTATCATTTCATTGTTGACGGCGTAAAAGTTGACGACCCGGCGAACGTGTACATCGTTCGCAACGTGGCTGAGACGTACAGCTACTTCATCATTGGCGGCGGCAGAGCCGACCTCTACAAGGTTAATGCCGTGCCGCACGGCACGTTATCGCGCGTCTGGTACGACAGCCCGACGCTCGGCATGTCCCGCCGTATGGCGGTTTACACGCCTGCGGGATATGACGAAAACGGCGATACGCGCTATCCCGTATTTTATCTTCTTCACGGCATGGGCGGGGACGAAGAGGCTTGGCCGGCACTCGGCAGAGCGGCTCAAATATTAGATAATCTGATTGCACAAGGCAAGGCGGAGCCGATGATTGTTGTGATGCCGAACGGCAATATCAGTCAGGAGGCGGCGCCCGGAGAGGGGTCAGTCGGGCTTGTAGTGCCGTCGTCGGAGCGCTCTACGGCAATGGAGGGCTCGTTCGAAACGGCATTCCCCGATATTGTGAACTATGTCGACAGTCATTACCGCACTATCGCGGACAAGCATCACCGCGCCATTGCGGGCTTGTCGATGGGTGGTTTTCATTCGCTTCACATATCGAAATATTTCCCCGATATGTTCGATTACGTCGGTTTGTTCTCCGCCGCAATAACGCCGTTCGACGGGGTACGGTCGCCCGTGTACGAAGATTTTGAGGGGCGTCTGCGCATTCAATTCGAAAAGAAACCCGCGCTTTATTGGATTGGAATAGGGAATGACGATTTCCTTTACGAGGCGAATAAGGAGTATCGCTCGTTGCTCGACAAGGGCGGGTACCCATATACTTATTTTGAATCAGATGGCGGGCACATATGGCGTAACTGGCGTCTGTACCTGAGTGAGTTTGCCCCGTTGCTCTTCAAATAACGCATGGGGACGGGTCTGCATGTCGCTTTTGCTTGCGCTGTATGTCGGGTCGAGTGCGGCGCAAACAAAAGCGGGGCAGGTCTTGAGCACTCCTCCGGCGACGGAAGAGGAGACAGACGGCTTCTTTTCCGCCTACGTCATCGACGACGGAACCTTTGCCCGTATGCGGCGGGGCGGGTCGTTTCCGGCGGACTGCACAGTCGAACGGGAGAGTCTCCGCTATCTCCGCGTGTTGCATTATAATTACTCCGGGCAAGTGCAAACGGGCGAATTGGTGTGTAATAAATCAATTGCCGCGGACCTGCTCGCCATCTTTCGCGAACTGTTCAGAGAGAAATACCCGATTTATAAGATAGTTCTTATCGACGAATACGGCGCTTCGGACGAGGCGTCTATGGCTGACAACAACACCTCCTGCTTCTGTTTCCGGCGGATAAAGGGCAGCTCCGCCCTATCGAAACATTCGCTCGGGCTCGCCGTCGACATAAATCCGGCGGACAACCCGTGCGTCAGATACGACGCACGAGGCAACATTCTGACCATAGAGCCCGACACTCCCGAAGCGCGCCAAACAGCGTTACACCCGTCCGCAAACAAGCACGCAATCGCCGCCGGCGACGTTTGCCGGCGCCTTTTTGCCCGCTACGGCTTCTCTTGGGGCGGCAACTGGCGGAGCAAGAAAGACCGCCAACACTTCCAGAAGTAGCGGCGAAGAAGCATATGGAAAACATATTCAAAACGAAAGAGTATAACGGTGAATTTTTCCAAAAAGGTGTTCTTTTTCTCTTTATTACTAATATGTACATTTGCCTCTTCTGATAAAAACACCTACCTTTGCGCAAAGTTAGAAGTGGGGTTTTCTTAGTAAAAGATTGATGTATGGATAATTTTGCATTAGGGTTAACTCTGATGGTTGTCGGTATGGTTACCGTTTTCGCCATCTTGTTGATTGTAATCTATCTCAGCCGAGTGCTTATAATGGCGGTCAACCGCATAGCTCCCGAAGAGCCTGTTCCCGGGAGCAATCAGCGCCGGACAACGGTAATCAACCCCTCGGTTATGCGCGTTATTGCGCTTGCGGTGGATAAGGTAACGGGCGGCAAAGGGCGCGTCGAATCGGTTGAGAAGATGTAGAGGAAAAGAAGAGGAGAGTTAGGTTTTGTAATGTCTAATCCGGGTGTTCCGAGGGGAATATTAGGAGCGCCGTAAAGAAGAGAAAGGGAAAAGATTATGTCGAGAGAAGTAAAGTTTAGTTTGATGTTCAGGGACATGTGGCAGAGTGCGGGCAAATATCAGCCGCGCGTTGACCAGCTCGTAGATGTCGCTCCCTATATTATAAAGATGGGTTGTTTCGACCGTATTGAGACGAACGGAGGCGGCTTTGAGCAGGTTTGTCTTCTTTTCGGGGAGAACCCGAACACGGCAGTGAGGGAATGGACAAAGCCCTTTCACGAGGCTGGAATGAAGACGCATATGCTCGACCGCGCCCTTAACGGGCTACGTATGAGCCCTTGTTCGAAAGATTTACGCCGGCTCTTTTACCGCGTAAAGAAAGCTCAGGGGACTGATATTACACGTATTTTCTGCGGATTGAACGACCCGCGCAACGTTATTCCCTCCATACAATACGCTCACGAGGCGGGAATGATTGCGCAGGCAGCGTTGTGCATAACCTACTCGCCGATACATACAGTGAAATATTACGTCAGCCTTGCCAAGCAGTTTATTGACGCCGGAGCCGACGAGATATGCCTTAAAGACATGGCGGGCATAGGCAGACCGGAGACATTAGGCAAGATTGTGAAAGGCATAAAAGAATATAAGAGAGACATCACCGTAGAATATCATTCGCACGCGGGACCCGGCTTCTCGGTCGCATCTATACTCGAGGTATGCAAGAACGGCTGCGACATTGTCGACACGGGTATGTCGCCCCTGTCGTGGGGCACGGGGCACGCTGATATAATGGCTGTCCAAGAGATGCTGAAAGACGCCGGCTTCAAGGTGAAAGATATAGACATAGAGGCTTATATGGAGGTTCGAAGGAAGCTCCAAGAGATGTCCGACGACTTCTTGGGTTATTACACACCGGCTCTCAACCGCCTCGACAACTCGTTGTTGATAAAGCCGGGACTGCCGGGAGGTATGATGGGTTCGCTTATGACCGACCTCGAAGACAACCTCAAATCGCTGAATAATTGGAAGCGCAAGCATAACCAACCCGAGCTGACCACTGATCAACTTTTAGTAAAGCTGTTCGACGAAGTGGCTTACGTATGGCCCAAGGTCGGGTATCCGACCCTTGTAACGCCGTTCTCGCAATACGTCAAGAACCTCGCGCTTATGAATGTCTTGCAAATGGAAAAGGGCAAGGAGCGTTGGACGATGATTGCCGACACCATCTGGGATATGATCTTAGGCAAAGCCGGACAATTGCCCGGACCGATTGACCCGCTATTCGAAGAGATGGCGAAAGCGGAGGGCAGAGAGTTCGTAAAGAATGATCCGCAGGAGAATTATCCCGACTGTTTGGACGAGTTCCGTAAGTTGATGAAAGAGAAGAACTGGGCTTTGGGCGAAGACGAAGAGGAGTTGTTCGAGTATGCGATGCACCCGACGCAATACGAGGCATACAAGAGCGGCAAGGCTAAAGCCGACTTCCTTGCCGATTTGGAGAAACGCAAGGCGGAGAAGAACAATACCGGCGGCGCCGGCACACCGGAGAATATAGTCGTTACGGTCGACGGTCAGAGCTATAAAGTTGCAATATCATACGACGGCAAACCGGCTTCGTCGCAAGGCGTGAACGCGGAGCAAACCGCTCCTGCGGGTAAAGGCAAGGAGCTTGCGGCACCGCTTGAGGGCAAGTTCTTCCTCGTAAGCGGCGCGGGCGAACAGCCCAAGAAAGTTGGCGACAGAGTGAATGTCGGCGAGGTTGTATGTTATATCGAGGCGATGAAAACATACAACGCAATCAAGTCGGATGCGGCCGGAGTGATTACGTCGATTAACTTCAATCCCGGCGACTCCGTAGCTGAGGACGACGTGCTGATGACGATAGCGTGACGGCGGAGCGGCGGAACAATAACCTTTAATCATACGTATATTGATTATGGATATATTGCGGAATATATGGAGCATGACCTCATTTTCGCAGGTCGGAAGCGACTGGTCGTTCCTGATAATGATTGTTATTGCCTGCGTATTGCTCTATTTGGGCATAGTGAAGAAGTACGAGCCGCTTCTCCTTATCCCTATCGGTTTCGGCGTATTGCTCGCCAATTTCCCCGGCGGGGGTATGGATGTGTTGCAAGCCGACGGCAACGGATACGTTACGTTAGCCGACGGCGTGCGGGAGGATATCTGGGATATGCCGTTGCACAAGATTGCCCATGAGCTCGGCTTAATGAACTTCTTGTATTACTTCACGATAAAGACCGGCTTTCTCCCGCCTATAATCTTTATGGGTGTAGGTGCGCTGACGGACTTCGGTCCGATGCTCCGCAACCTTCGGTTGAGTATCTTCGGGGCGGGTGCGCAGTTCGGTATCTTCGCCGTGTTGCTCTGTTCGCTGGCGATTGGCTTTACTCCGAAAGAGGCGGCGTCGTTGGGTATTATCGGGGGCGCTGACGGACCGACGGCAATCTTCACCACAATCAAGCTCGCACCCCACCTGCTCGGACCGATTGCAATAGCGGCGTATTCATATATGGCGTTGGTGCCTGTTATTATCCCGTTTGTAGTGAAGTTGCTCTGTTCGAAAAAGGAATTGCAGATTAATATGAGAGAGCAAGACCGGCTTTACCCCGACAAATTGCAGATTAAGAACATGCGTATAGCGAAGATATTGTTCCCCATAACGGTAACGATAGTTGTGGCGTTGCTTGTTCCGACCGCCGTTTCGCTCGTTGGCATGCTTATGTTCGGCAATCTGTTGAAGGAGCTCGGGTCGCTCACGAGCCGTTTGTATGAGACCGCTGCGAATGCGATAATGAACACCGCAACGATATTCCTCGGCTTGTGTGTTGGGGCGACGATGACGGCGAAAGCGTTCCTCAACTGGACGACAATCGGCATTGTTGTCGGCGGTTTCCTCGCGTTCGCGCTGTCAATCTCGGCAGGTATATGTATGGTGAAGATATTCAATCTGTTCGCAAGAAAGAAAGTTAACCCGCTCGTGGGGGCAACAGGCTTGTCGGCAGTGCCTATGGCTTCGCGTGTTGCGAACGAGATTGCGACGAAGTACGACCCGAAGAACCACGTGCTTAATTATTGCATGGCGTCGAACATCTCGGGCGTTATCGGCTCGGCCGTTGCAGCGGGCGTGCTCATCTCCATCCTGCAAAACATCTGATAAAATACGGATAAACGATATGCTCGACCGGGTAGTTCCCGGTCGAGCATATCGTTTTGTCTTAAAGCCGGTAAGGATAATTATATTTTTTCGCCGAAGCACAAATCGCCGGCATCGCCCAGACCCGGAACGATGTATTTCGCCTCGTTAAGCTCGGGGTCAATGGTGGCTGTATAGAGCGTAACGCTGTCGAAGAGCGGCGTGTGTTGCAAGAAATCGATGCCCTCTTGCGCGGCAATGACGCAGGCAATGAATATGCGGCGGGGCATGCCGGCGGCGGTCAGGGCAGTCAGCGCGAGGTCGATACTGCCGCCTGTGGCGAGCATCGGGTCGGCAAGGATTAACGTCTTGCCTTCGAGCGGCGGAGCGGCAAGGTACTCCGTCTTTATCCCGACTTCGGTGTGCGCCTCGTCGGTGTAATATCTGTACGCGGATACAAAAGCGGCGTCAGCACGGTCGAACACCTCCATAAACCCCTCTTGGAGCGACACTCCGGCACGCAACACCGTCGCAACGACAATGTCGGAAGCCGGTGTAAGGACGGTTGCCGTGCCGAGCGGAGTGGTGATTTGCTTGGGCGAATAAGTCAATTCCCGGCTTATTTCGTAGGCAAGGACAGCGCCTATGCGCTTTATATTGCGCCGGAAAAGAGTGCGGTTGCGTTGGAAATCAACGTCCCTCAGCTCGGCGAGGAATTGGTTTGCAATAGTTGGTTGAGCCTCTAAATTGATAACGTTCATATAATCGGCGGATGATTGTTTACGGGGGGCAAAGGTAATGCAAACACGCGATATAAGGGACGAAAAGCGGACTTAAAAATTTTGCAATACATAATTTACAAACAATATGAACCAGCCGTTTGTTTACGTTTAATTAACGCAAAATATCTTTACGTCGGGGCAAAAAGGGCAGTTATGCCTTTGCCCGACACTGTCAAAACCTCTACCTTTGCGCTCGGGATAATCAAACATTTCAAATACTAACACTTAATT
>JAJPZE010000148.1 GCA_021204565.1 Prevotella sp.
CCCGAGTGCTTGTTCCACCAGCTGATAAGCTCGCCGTAGTCCGCCGATTTATTGCCTATCTCCCAATACAACTGCGGCACGCAATAATCAATCCAACCGTTATTCGCCCAGAGGAGCACGTCGGCATACAGGTCGTCGTAGTTCTGCAAGCCGTTCGTATTCGATCCCGTGTGGGGGTCGCTCTTCTTGTTCCGGTAGATGCCGAAGGGGGACACGCCGAACTTCACCCAAGGTTTCGCGCGGTGGATTGTTTCCGAGAGTTGGCGTATAAACACGTTGACGTTGTCCCGCCGCCAATCTCCGATATTGCGGAACCCTTGCGAGTTATACATTGCGAACTGCTTCGCGTCGTCGATTTCCTTGCCCGCGACGGGGTAGGGATAAAAATAATCGTCGATATGAAAGCCGTCGATATCGTAGCGCCGGACTATATCCTCCGCCACTTTGCAGATATAATCCCGATTGGCCGGTATGCCGGGATTGAGGATATAAAGCCCGTCGTATTCGAACCAAGAGCCGGGTTGCCGGAGGCATATATGCGTGTTGGGTAGTGTCGCCGCGTCCTTCACCTTGGCTCGGAACGGGTTGATCCATGCGTGCAGCTCCATACCCCGCTTATGACATTCGCCAACCATCCACTCCAACGGATCCCAACCGGGATTGCGTCCCGGCGTGCCGGTAAGGAAGCGGCTCCACGGCTCGATGTTGCTCTTATATAATGCGTCGCACTCGACGCGCACCTGAAAGATAACGGCGTTGACGCCGTCCCGTTGCAATTCATCCAACTGCGAGGCGAGAGCCGCCTGCATCTCCTCTTTGCTCAATCCCTTGAATTGCCCGTTGACAGCTTGTATCCACGCGCCGCGGAACTCGCGTTTGTTTTGTCCCGACGCGCCGACGGCACTTCCCGAAAGAAGTGCCGTTAGAAGCAGTAAGTAGGTAAATAACCTCTTCATTCCCCGTTTATTGACTATCGCCGAACTCCGGCTACATTCGGTATCGAGCAAGCTCGTACGCTCACTTGCACGGAATTTCCTCGGGCTTCATATTGGTGTACACCGTTTGTACATCGTCGAAGTCCTCCAGCCGCTCCACCATTTTGTCGATTGTGGCGCGTTGTTCGGGGGTAACGTCCTTAAGGTCGTTGGGGATATAAGTCATCTCTCCGGCGATGTCGCCAAAGCCTTTCCCTTCAAGGAAATGTTGTATTGCGGCGTATGATTTCGGGTCGCCGTAGATAGATATTGACGTCTCGTCCTTGTCCTCGTCGTAGTTCTCGTCGTATTCGTCGTCGGCGTTTAGGTCGATCAGTTCGAGGATAAGGTCGTCCATATCCAAGCCTTCGGGCTTTTTAAATGTGAACACGCACTTATGGTCGAACAAGAAGGAGAGCGAACCCGTCGTGCCTAAGTTGCCGGAGAATTTATTGAATATGGAGCGCACATCGGCGACCGTCCGCGTTGTGTTATCCGTGAGGGTGTCGACAAAGACGGCTATTCCGAATGGCCCGTACCCCTCGTATGTAACCTCTTTATAGTCGGTCTGGTCTTTCCCCATTGCGTTTTTTATCGCGCGGTCGATATTGTCTTTCGGCATATTTTCGCGCTTACACGTGGCGATGATAGAGCGCAACGTGGCGTTGGAGTCGGGGTCGGGGCCTCCCGCTTTCACGGCAATAGCTATCTGTTTGCCTAACCGGGTGAAGGTCTTCGCCATATTTCCCCACCTCTTGAACTTACGGGCTTTACGGAATTCAAATGCACGTCCCATAGGTAAAATGTTTGATTGTTTATAACTTATTTATAGTTCTCGGTTTGCCGGTTATTATCTTCTTTGCCGGTCGGATTATCTCAGCTCCGCTCCCGTTTGCGCCTTTATCGCGGTTATGATACGGGTCATTGCCGCGTCTATCGCCTTGTCGCTCATGGTCTTCTCCGTGTCTTGCAGGATGAAGTTCACCGCATACGACTTCTTTCCCTCCGGCAAGTTCTTGCCCTCGTACACATCGAAGAGCTCCACATTCGTAAGCAACTTCTTCTCCGCCGAGTATGCCGCGCGCTCTATCCGTTCAAATTCGACATCCTTGTTTATAAGCAACGCCAAGTCGCGCGATACGCTCGGATACTTGCATAGCTCGGTGTATTCCGGCTTGTTGCGGCTCACGACTTTCATCAGCTCGTCCCAATGGATGTCGGCGAAGTATACCGGCGCGGCAATATCCGCCGCTATTTGCAAGTTCCCGGCAACGATGCCGGTCTCCGCCAGCACGCGCCCGGCGCGGCTCCTTATCTCTATCCCGGCGGAGAAGATATTGTTTGTCGAACTTTCGCAGACGGTCATACCCCGGCGGATACCCGCTCTCGCGAGCACGTTCTCCACATATGCGCGGAGCTCGAAGTACGAGCTGTCCTCGTCGGGATGTGCCCACGAGCCCTCTATGCGCTTGCCGGTTACCCATAGCGCGAGGTGCTTCTCCTCGCTGTAAGCCTTTACCGGGCAGTCGTCGGAATACTTCTCCGGCGCGTAGTGATAACAGTTGCCGAACTCGAAGAACCGCAGATTGGCGTTACGTCGGTTGGCGTTGTGCGCTATGCTTTCCAAGCCGCCGAAGAGCAAAGTCTGACGCATTACGCCCAAGTCGGCACTCAACGGATTGACAACGGCTACGGTTGTCTCCGCCGTATATGCATTTAAGTCTTTATAATAAGATGTCTTCGTAAGCGAGTTGTTCAATATCTCGTTGAACCCGCTGCCGGCCAACTGCTCGCCGATAATATTCTCGAAGCGGTGCTCGCGGTCTTGTTCCTCCGGGCTGATGAGCGACGAATGAAGTACGGAAGGTATCTCTACATTATTATATCCGTATATCCGCAGTATCTCCTCGACGACGTCGCACGGGCGCCGGACATCCACGCGGTACGCAGGAACCTCAAGCGTCAGCCCCCCGCTTGTCTCTTCAAGGATTTTCATATCCAAGTCTGTGGCGATAGATTTAATAATATCGCGCTCAATCTTTTTGCCTATCAGGCGGTCGGCATAATCATAACTGAGGCTGACTACGGCGTTCTTTATCGGGTTGGGATATACGTCTTTTATTTGCATGCTAACCTTCCCGCCCGCTATTTCGCGGCACATTATCGCCGCTTGTTTAAGCGCGTAGATCTGCCCGTTGGGGTCGACGCCGCGCTCGAAACGATAGCTTGCGTCGGTCGACAGCCCGTGCCGGCGGGCGCTCTTGCGTATATATGTGGGGTGAAAGTACGCCGATTCTAAAACAACATTCCTCGTAGTTTCATACGTGCCCGACCCCTTCCCGCCGAACACGCCCGCGATACACATCGGCTCTTCGGCGTTGCATATGGCGAGGTCTTGTGCGCTCAGACGGTGCTCGACGCCGTCGAGGGTAACGAACGGAGTGCCCTCGTCCAACGTCCGGGCGACTATCTTCCGACCCTTGACCATATCGGCATCGAAGCAGTGAAGGGGCTGACCGTAAGCCATCATTATATAATTGGTGATGTCGACGATATTGTTTATCGGGCGCAGACCGACGACTGTCAGCCGCTCTTTCAGCCAGTCCGGACTCTCCTTTACATCGCAATCGGTTATCGATACTCCCGCGTAACGCAGGCACGCATCCGGGTTTGCAATTTCCATATCTATCTGCAAGTCCTCGTTGTCGACACGGAACGCGGAGCAATCGGGGCGGTGAAGACTCGTCGCATACCCGTTACGTCGGAGCCATGCGTAGAGGTCGCGCGCCACTCCCCAGTGCGACAGAGCGTCCGCGCGGTTAGCCGTTATGTCGATCTCTATTACCCAATCGCTCTCCAAACCGAAGTACTCCGCCGCCGGCATCCCGACTTTCGCGTCGCCGGGCAACACCATTATCCCGGCGTGCGACTTGCCCAAGCCAATCTCGTCTTCGGCGCAAATCATCCCGCAGCTCTCTATTCCCCGCAGCTTGCTCCTCTTTATAACAATCTCCTTGTTGCCGTCGTAGAGCACGCAACCAATGTCCGCGACAATCACTTTCTGCCCCGCGGCGACGTTCGGCGCTCCGCAAACGATTTGGCTCGGCACCGGGCGTCCGAGGCCAACCGTGGTTACGTGGAGATGGTCGCTGTTAGGATGAGGCTCGCAGGTAAGCACTTGCCCGACGTAAAGACCTTGCAAACCGCCCTTAACCGCCGGGCGCTCCTCTAACGCATCCACCTCCAAACCCGTCGAAGTCAATGCGTCGGCCGTCTCCTGCGGACTTAAATCGAAGTCAACATACTCCTTGAGCCACTTGTATGATATGTTCATAAAAACGCTATGTTAATTGTTCTTGCCCTAAAGGTAAACCGCGCAAAAGTAAACAAATATTGCGCAATATACAAACAAACCGCCCCTTTTCGCAGCTGTGCGGGCGGTGTATATATAAAAAACGGTCGGGGCAAGCCAACTTGCTCCGACCGAATTATACTCGAGCTGAATGATTGTTATTTCAGCACTTTCTTAACAGTTCCGTCCTTTGCACGCACTACATAAACCTGTCCTTTGACGGGCGTATTGACGCGCTGTCCGGCAAGGTTGAAGTATGTTGCGTCGTCGGTCGTTGCCGCATTCACGCCGTTGATACCGGTGCTGGTGCTCTTAACGAGATGATACGTTACGCTCTGCTCCGCATTGTAGTTCGCTACTCCTGTGAAGAACATTCCTGCCGGGAGAGTGAGCGTGTAGTCGCCCTCGTCGTAGAGTGTTACGCCGTCAACCTCTTCGGCGGTAACGAGCGCATTGAGCGTCAGGGTGTAGGATGTCGGGTCATCCTCGCTGTCTACTGCCGGTCTGCCGGTCAAACCCTGTACGACAACCTCGCCGTCTTTCGTCAGCGTAACGTCGTTTAATCCATATTCGTAGGTTATCGGCGCATTATCTTCGAAGCTGACAACAATCTGGTATATCTCCGTTACCGTGCTGTCGTCGGCGGGATTGAATACCAATACCGGGGTAACGGCCTCCTCAGCCTCACCGAGGAAGAGAGTGATGTCGATATCCTCGTTTTGTCCTGAGAAGAACCCTCCCGGGATAGTAATCTCGAGTGCCGTATCCATATCGGTGGAGTTGATGGTCGTAGTGAAGTAGAGCTTGCAAGAGAGACCGTCTTCGCTTAACTCATATTTGCTGACGGTGTTGGTGTAGTCGCCCTTAGCCGACGAAACCAATATCTGGGATACATTGCCGGTAACGGTAATCGTCTGGTCGCAGTTGACGGTTAGGTATTCGAGCGATGTGAACGACGTATGGTTCTCCGGGTCGGTGGTGAATACCGGGTCGTTGCTCGTGTCGCGTATCGTATACGTCGATGTGAGCTCCGGGTTCGTCTGTCCGTCGGAGAGGATAATCAGCCCGGCGGGAACGTAGATAGTATACTCGCCCGGGTCAAAACCGGTGATATTCACGCCGGTGTATGAACCGTTCGTTGTCGGCAAGTAGGTGAAGAACTCGACCTCGTGGGTGTCAACAACAGAGTAGCTTTCGCGGTCGCCTCTGCCCTGTGCGACTATCTCGCCGTCGGAGTTATATATCTTCAGGTCGTCGGCGGTAACAGTTGCGTTGGGGTATTGGTGTGTGTTATAAATGCCGGTGAACGCTGCGTTGTTGTTCATCACGCTGACGTGTGCGCCGTTGGAATCATAGTCGACAAGTGCGCCGTTAGCGGGCCAGAACGTGTAGTCGCTCGCGTCGTTAGAGTTCTCGTCGTCGCTCGGCGTGCCGATGGTGATGTTAATCTCCATTTGCTCGTTCTCGTCGCCTGCTTCGCCTACCAAGAAGAACCCTTCGGGGATGTCAATCGTGTAATACCCGTCGGCGGTTAACGGCGTGAGAGTGCCGGTACTGAGGTTCAGCAATTGCACGGTGCAAGTTGTACCGTCGTCGCTCGTAGTGGTCCGGTAGCTCTGCATTGCAGCAGAGCCATACTTATCCCAAACCTTCAGACCCGTACCGTCCTCTACTTGCGGTTCGATACCGGCAGCGCAGGTAACGGTGATGGTGCTAAGCTCGTCGAGCTGTGCGCCGTCCGCGGGAGTAACGTAAAGGTTAGTGTCAACCTCAGGCATTCCGTTGCCCGATACGGTAACGGTCAGCGTGGTTGCCTCGTTCTCTATATACTCTACATTATCCTCTTCGTCCGGGAGACTGTATCCGACATAGCTTGCGGGGATGGTGATTGTATACGTGCCCGCGTCGGTGATAGTGTTGTCGAGGACAATGATAATCTTGCCCGTCGACATATCGTTGACGCTCGTGCCTTTGGCTACGACGCCGTCAGTGCCCGTTACGGTTACGTTCGAAACATTCGTCGTGCTGGTATTCCATTCGATGTCGTCGCCCGCGTCGGAGCCTTTGGTAATCGTGATGGTGCTGATATAGTCAACCTCTGCGCCGTCGGCGGGAGTGAATACGAACGTGGATGTTGTCGTCTCCTCACCCGTGCTGCTTGCCGTTACGGTGAAGGCCAAGTCGGTCCAAGCGTTGTCCTGCTTGTCTTCGCCTAACTCGCAAGCGTATGACCGGATAAGAACGTGATAGTCGCCCGCGTCGGATATGGTCTGTGCAAGGTCTACAACCATGTACTTGTTGTCGTCCTGTATGGTACACGAGCTGCCGATAGCAACCGGGTCGTCGAAGTCAGTGTCGTCGCTCGTCGAAACATATATGCCGCTTGCCGTCGGAGTGGAGTTGAACCCTGCCTCGCAATAGAACGTAAGGGAAGTTACCGGTGCGGTAAGCTCGGTCTCGGCGAGAGTGATGTCGTAGGATACCTCAACCACTTCCTCAGCTACGGTGAAGCTCAGGTCGGTCCAAGCGTTATCTTGCTTATCCGAACCTAACGAGCAAGAACCACTATGGATAAGAACGTGATAGTCGCCCGCGTCGGATATGGTCTGTGCGAGGGCTACAACCATATACTTGTTGTCGTCCTGTATGGTGCACGAGCTGCCGATAGCAACCGGGTCGTCGAAGTCAGCGTCGTCGCTCGGCGAAACATATATGCCGTTTGCCGTCGGAGTGGACTGGAACCCTGCTTCGCAATAGAACGTAAGGGAAGTTACGGGTGCGGTAAGCTCGGTCTCGTCGAGAGTGATGTCGTAGGATACCGTGCCCTCGACCGTTACGGTGTAGGTGGTCTCCGGTATATCGATATAATCGCCGGTAGTGCTGTTGTTATACCCGAAGTACTCTGCGGGGATATATATCGTATATGTGCCCGGGTCGGTAATGGTCGTGTCGAACGTGATGGTTACCGTCTTAGCCGCCGGGGAAGCACTTGAGCCTTTGGCGACAACGTTCCCGTCCTCGTCCTTTACGGTGATGTTCACAACCTTTGTATTGCTGCCTTCCCAGTCGATGTCGCTACCGTCTGCGGCGGAAACGACGAGCGTGCTAATCGACTCGACAACATCTCCTGCGGCGGGCACGAGTATGAAGTCGGAGGATGTCTCCTCGCTGCTCTCGCTGCCCGATACGGCAACGTTGTATTCGGTTGCCTTGTTCTCTATGTAGTTGCCATTGGAATCATAGCCGGAGAACAACCCTGCGGGGATAGTGATGGTGTACGTACCCTCTTCGGTGATGGTCGTGTCGAACGTAATCGTAACGCCTACCGCGTCGTCGCCCGTGCCGTCGATATAATCGTAGGATGCGCCCTTAGCGACGACATCGCCGCCCTCGTCGGTTACGGTAATGGTCTCGACAGCCGTGCCGTGTCCTTCCCAGTTTACTGCGCCGTTCTCCGTCTCGCCGTCCTTAACGGTGAGGGTGCTGAGGGATTCAACCGTCGCGTTCTCTGCCGGGTCGAGGCTCATCTCGAAGTACGTGCCGTCTTCCTCCTCCGGAGCGTCGCCGCCCGTAACGGTGTAGACGATGTCGAATGCCTCGCTGTAATGGTCGTCGTAGTCTGCCGATTCATAGAACATAAACATCTTGTCGGGGACTTTGACGGTATACGTGCCGGCGGTGTAGATAGCGTCCGTAAGGGTAAGCGTGTAGGTGTCGAAATATCCGTTGTGCACTTCCGTCTCGCCCTCTTCAAACGAGTCGCCGTCGGTAACCTTATTGCCGTCCTCGTCGTAGACTATTATCCACTCGGCGCTGTGATTTTCATAAAATCCGGTGGGGCAGGAGAAGGTGATTGTCGTAAGTGTCTCAACCGATTCGTCGCCCGACGGATCCCAAGCGAGCTCGTATGTGCCGTTGTTGTCCGGCGCAGGCTCTACGGTGATGAAGATTGATGTCTCCGTGCTTTCAACCCGGTCGTCGCCTAATGTGAATACGCCTGCGGGGAAGTGTATGCGGTAGGTGTCGGGCGTGGTGATGTCTTGGTTAAACGTCAGCGTGCAGGTCGTGCCGTCGCTGCTTACCTCGAATGCGCTGCCGATATACTCCGCGTCGCCTTCGTAATCGCTGCTCGGCGTAACCCATACGCCCGATGCTGCGCCGGTAGCGTTGAACCCTGCCGCGCAAGTGATGGTAACGGATGAGAGCGGGGCGTATACCGTCTCGCCGTCCGCCGGGTCGAAGGTAAGCTCGTGGCTAAGCACTATCCCGCCGTCGTCGCCCAGACCGACGATGTTGTTCGCGGAGAACTCTCCCGACGTAACCCAAGCGCTCTCGGAGTAAGCGGAGATACTCTCTGCCGGCACATAGAGTACGCAATCCGAGCCGACAGCGGAGAAGCTGAATGTGATGCTCGGAGGAGTAACGGCTTTACAGGTAACGGAAGTGATCTTCGAGCATGACTGGAACGCATTGTTGCCTATAGATGTCAGCGTGCTCGGCAATACGACCGTCGTAAGAGACGAACAAGAGGCGAAACAAGTGGCGCCTATGGACGTAATCCCTTCGGGTATCTCGACCGTCTCGAAAGCGCAATCCTGGAAGCAAGAGCTTCCGTAAGATGTAACTCCCTCCGGCAACTTAACGGCGGAGAGGTCGCTCAACGACGTACATTCAGTGAAGGTGCTGTTCGGCAACGACGTGATGTTCAATGCGGATAAGTCGGCACCGGTGAGCTTTTTACAATAAGCAAACGCATACGTGCCAAACGACGTAACGCTCGAGGGAATCGTGATATTCTCGATGTCCGTCCAGGAAAACGCATAGTTCCCGATGGTCGTAATCGTCGAGGGGAGAGTGATGGACGTAATGCCCGCCTGACAATAATAGAACGCATTCTTGTCGAGCCCGGTAACGGTGTAAGTCGTCTCGCCCGATGTAATCGTTTCGGGGATGACAATGTCGCCGGAGATAGACCCGTTGCCGTTACTGTTCTGCGCGGCGACGGTCGCAGTCGTGCCGGAGACGGTATAGACAATACCGTCAACAGTGACTGTGGCGTAGCTCAATAGCGGAATAATACACGCCAAGAGCGCAAATAGTAGATTTTTCTTCATAGCATAAAAAAATAATTAAGTTAAACACTTGTTGTTATATATAATATAATGTATTATCAGC
>JAJPZE010000065.1 GCA_021204565.1 Prevotella sp.
CCCATGCAATGTCTGAGCGCCCAGTTCGGAAGCAGATTGATGCCGAGACCGCCCGCCCGCTCTATCCAGTCAAGAGATCTGCCGTCGTCTACAAACCCCAATACCTCGACACGATCTAAGTTCCCTTTGCGTCTCGCCCAACGGCATATAGTCTTTACCGCTTCGAACTCGCCGTCGGAAACACGCGCCGATGCAACCTCAACGCGGTCGACACAAAGCTCGCCAAGCAATAACCCGGCAATCTGAAGCTTCTCGTGAGGGATGAACGACACACCGCTCGTCTGCTCTCCGTCCCGGAGAGTGGTGTCCATTATTTCTATGAAATGCTGTTTCATAGGGTCGGGGCGATAGTTACTTGTTTCTGTTGTTTTCGAAATCGGTAATCTTGTTCGTACTTGCGAGAAGGAAATCTATATCGTCGTATGCATTCATCAGACAATATTTCTTATAGCTGTTTATGTCGAACGAAACGGCGTGTCCGGTCGCCAGGTTAGTTACCGTCTGCGCGTTCACATCCACCCTCACTTCCGTTTTCGGATCGGATTTAATGCTCTCCAAGAGCTCCGTATGAAACGTTTCCGGCACTACAACGGGCAACACGAAGCAATTCAACAAATTATTCCTGTGTATGTCCGCAAACGACGGGGCAATAACCACGCGCACGCCGTACCCCGCTATTGCCCAAGCCGCATGCTCGCGCGACGAACCGCTGCCCCAATTCCTGCCCCCGACGATAATCTCGTGCACGCCTTTCGACGGCGGCTCGGAGAACTCGGGGCGGTTCAAAACGAAATCTTTAACAAGTTGCCCCTTCGAGTCGAAACGAAGGTCGTGCATAAATGCATCGGCGAAGAAACGCGGATCGCGCGTGGTCGACGCAAGGTATCTTGCGGGGATAATCAGGTCGGTATTACAATTGTCAATCTCTACGGGTATACAAGTGGATTGAACTATATTGAATTTCTCTTTAGCCATAATCTTACATCTTACGAGGATCGGTTATCTTTCCTGTTATTGCCGAGGCGGCAACCACGAGCGGCGAAGCTAATACGGTACGTGCACCGGGCCCCTGCCGCCCGACGAAGTTCCGGTTGCTTGTCGATATTGCAAGTTTGCCGGCAGGTATCTTGTCGGGGTTCATCGCAAGGCATGCGGAACAGGACGGAAGCCGCAATTCGAAGCCCGCGTCCGCCAAAATCTTGTCTATGCCCTCCTCAATAATCTGCCGGCGCACCGCCCAAGAGCCGGGCACAAGCCACGCCGTAACATTCTCCGCCTTCCGCCTGCCCTTAACCATCAGGGCAAAAGCACGGAAATCCTCAATCCGCCCGTTAGTACACGCCCCGAGGAAACAATAGTCTATCGGATGACCTTCCAACTTCTCGCCCGGCTTGAACTGCATATAATCGAGCATGAAGAGGAACTGCGGCCGGTCGCTTTCCGCTATCTCGCCAAGCGCCGGAATACATTCATCTATCGCTATTCCCGCTCCGGGATTGGTGCCGTATGTGATGCGGGGCTTGATGTCCTCCGCTCTGTACGTTACTTCTTTATCAAACACAGCGTCGTCATCGCTCTTTAACGTCCGCCAATAAGCGACGGCCTCGTCCCACGCCTTGCCCTTGGGAGCGTACTCGCGCCCTTTAAGATAAGCAAAGGTCGTGGCGTCCGGAGCGATAATGCCCGCACGGGAACCCATCTCTATCGAGAGGTTGGAGAGAGTAAGCCGCCCCTCCATAGACAAATCGCGTATCGTCGAGCCGGCATACTCCACCACATAACCCGTCGCCCCCGATGTTGTCATCTTCGACATTATATAAAGAGCGATGTCCTTCGCCGTTACCCCGTCAGCCAATTCGCCCTCTATCGTAATGCGCATCGACTTCGGCTTAGGTTGGAGAAGACACTGCGAAGCGAGCACCTCGGCCACCTCACTCGTCCCTATACCCATCGCAAGCGCACCTACGGCGCCGTGCGTCGACGTATGCGAATCGCCGCATACAATCGTCATGCCGGGCAACGATAACGCCTTCTCCGGACCCACGACGTGAATAATACCGTTGTCCCGGCTACCCATAGGGAAGTGTGTTATGCCGAACTCCCTACAATTGGCGGCTAAGGTCTCCACTTGCTTCCGCCCGATTGGGTCGGTTATGGTCTTCTGTTGGTCCGACGGCGTGTTATGGTCGGGCATGCCGAAAACACGCTCGGGGCGGAACACGCCTATCCCCTTGTCCCGCAACGTGTCGAATGCCTGCGGAGTGGTTACCTCGTGAAGATAGAGACGGTCAATGTATAGCTGTGTCGGTCCGTCCTCGATGTTCTGCACAACGTGTGCATCCCAGATTTTGTCAAACAGTGTATTCATTTATCTGAATTTGTTTATTGCGTCAATATACGCCTCTACCGATGCCTGAACGATGTCCGTATTGGCTCCGAAGCCGTAATAAATATGCCCTGCGTGCTCCACGCTCTGGTGTACTTTCGCCATGTCGTCGGAGCCCTTGCTGATTGCCTGGATAGTGAACTCCTTGAGCGTCATCTGCTTATGGATAATCTGTTTGAGCGCCTTAATCGCCGCGTCGACAGGTCCGTTGCCCGTCGAGCACGCCTCAAACTTCTGACCGGAGATGTCCAAACCGATTGCCGCAATACTCGATACGTCGCCCGTGCCCGACGATACGCGCAGGAAATCAAGACGTACATTGCCCCCTGTTGCCCGCTCGGCGCCGGCAAGAACAAGGATATCGTCGTCGGTTACGTCTTTCTTCTTGTCCGCCAAACGCAAGAAATCTTTATATATCTTGTCGAGTTTCTCCCCGTCGACATCCACGCCGTTGAGTTGCAAACGGTGCTTTAATGCAGCGCGTCCGGACCGTGCGGTGAGCACAATTGCGCTGTCGTCGATGCCGATGTCCTTAGGGCGCATTATCTCGTATGTAGACGCATCCTTGAGCACTCCGTCCTGGTGAATGCCGCTGGAATGGGCAAAGGCGTTGCGCCCCACTATCGCCTTATTTGGCTGAACGGGCATATTCATCAACCCGGACACCATACGGCTCGCAGAGTATATCTTCGTTGTGTTGATGTTTGTCTCTATCCCGAGCTCGGCGTGCGTCTTAAAGATCATCGCTATCTCCTCCAACGACGTGTTGCCAGCCCGCTCGCCGATACCGTTAACCGTAACTTCGACTTGCCGCGCGCCCGCCAATACGCCCGCAACGGTGTTGGCTGTCGACATGCCAAGGTCGTCATGACAATGGGTCGAAAGGATGACCCGCCCCGAAGCGACGGCGTCGACGTGCTCGTAGAGATACTTTATCTTCTCGCTATATTCGTTAGGGATAATATACCCGGTCGTGTCGGGGATGTTGCAAACCGTTGCCCCGGCTTTGCATACCGCCTCAATCACGCGGGCAAGATATTCGTTATCGGTCCGCCCCGCATCCTCAGCATAAAACTCCACGTCCTCAACATAACGCTTGGCGTACTTCACCGCTCGCACCGCACGCTCTATTATCTCCTCCGGCGTCGTGTTGAATTTATATTTAATATGCGTCGGCGACGTGCCGATGCCGGTATGTATGCGCTTGTGTTTCGCGTACTTAAGCGCCTCGGCGGCGCAGTCGATGTCTTTCTCGACCGCACGTGTCAGGGCGCATATTACGGGCCAAGTAACGGCCTTGCTAATCTCTATGACGGAGTTGAAGTCGCCCGGGCTGGAGATTGGAAACCCCGCCTCAATGACGTCGACCCCAAGCGCTTCAAGCTGTTTGGCAACCTGAATCTTCTCAATAGTGTTCAATTGACAACCGGGCACCTGCTCTCCGTCGCGGAGCGTTGTGTCGAATATATACAGTCTATCCATTTTGTCGTATCCGTTCTAAACCGTTAAATCATATGGTGAGTTGTTTTAATATGTCCGCCATTCGCTCGCGTGTGGTGATGCGCGTGGGCACAAGAGGCAAGCGCAAACAATTCTCTATCAGCCCCATCTCGCTAAGCAACGCCTTCACTCCGGCGGGGTTCCCGTCGACGAAAAGCAAGCTGTACAGCTCCGTAAACGCATGATGTATGCGCCGCGCGGGCTCGTATTCGCCCCTGAATTCGTAGCGGATCATACGCGAAACCTGACGCGGCAGAGCGTTGCCGATAACCGATATCGCCCCCGCGGCGCCGCTCGCAACCATCGAAAACGTAAGTGCATCATCGCCGCTGAGCACGTCGAAACGCGCCGGTTTGTGCTTTATGATGTCGTCAACCTGCTCTAACGACCCGCCCGCCTCCTTTATCGCAACGATATTCGGGCAATCTTCGGCAAGCCGTACGGTAGTCTCCGCCTTCATGTTAACGCCCGTCCTGCCCGGCACGTTATACAGAACGACTGGCAACGGCGAGGCGTTCGATATCGTCTTAAAATGCTGATAAAGACCCTCCTGCGAGGGTTTGTTGTAATAAGGACATACGCTGAGGACACCGTCGATGCCGGAGAAGTCGCCCGTCTGCAACTCCCGGACTACGGCACGGGTATTGTTTCCCCCGCAGCCGACTACGACCGGGACGCGCCCTTTGTTCGTTTCAACGACGAGCCGCTTTATCTCGGCCTTCTCCTCAGGGGTCAAACAAGGCGTCTCGCTCGTAGTGCAGAGAATGCATAAGAAGTCCGCACCATTAGCCAGTTGATATTCAATCAGCCGCCGCAACGCTCCGTAATCGACTTCGCCCGCCGACGTAAAAGGCGTTACAAGCGCCATACCCAATCCCTTGAAAATGTTTTGCGCCATACTTAAAACCTGCCCTCTCTCCCCCTAATACACCACATTGCGCCGCAAAGATAATGCGAAAAGACCGGACAAGCAAACATTACATATCTTTTAATTCCTTACCCTCTTCTTTCTTGTCCGAATAAGTTTCGCGCACCGGAAACGGGACAGCCGCCACCCGCACGTAACGTGCGGATAACGGCTGCCGGTATGATGTGAGCTACCCCGTCGGGAGCGCTCTTAGCTTTTCGCTAATTACTTGACAACAACCTTCTTCACGCTGCCGTCCGACATCTTGACGATGTTCACGCCCTTCGCCGGAGCGGACAGACGGACGCCGTCGACGGAGTAACGCTCCTTCTCGACCGCATTCTCCGTCGTAGTGATTGCATTCACGCCCGTTATCGTAGATAACTTAAACATGTTCGCGTTGTTGACGTATGCATTTTCCTGATATCCCCACGTTGCTTGTCCGAGGCTGTCGAACGTGAGCACCGGACCGGCGATAAAGGCAACTATCTTGAGATTTGCCGGCACATAACTGCTGTCGATTGTAAGCCCGTAGCTGTTGGAATACGAGCTGTCGGAAGTCCAGCCGATGTCTTCGCCGAAATAATATGTGAGCGGCAAGCGGAGCACGTTATTGTGAGTATAATCCGATATCCAAACCGGGTTGCTGTAATAATCCTCCTGCCGTCCGGTAATGTTGTCCTCGAGCAGATATACATAAAGCACCTTGTCGGACAGCGCGTTCTTCGCAATGCTTACGCCCGTGCCGGATACCGTAACGGCGAGGTAACGGGTAGATTCGTTATAGGTCGCGCTTATGTCGACCGGAACAAACGCGGGGATAGACTCGTAAACGGCGTCGATCGCAGCGTCGATCGTATTCGCGGCCGCCTCGTGATATTCCTCGTCGTACCCCAAGGAGATGGACAGGTAATTGGAGTCGGAGATGCTGCTCGTGTTAAGCGCCGTGCGGTCGAAAGAAGCGTAGGGATAACCCTGAACGTCGAGGAAATACTCCAAATAACTCTCGAAACCGTCGAAGTAATCAATATATACGCCGTCCTCCAAAGCGTACGGGTCGCAGTTCGTCGTCGACTCATCCATCATCTTTCCGTGTACCGCAACCCAGGCGTATTTATCGGGATACAGCTCCATTAACTTCTCCAACAAGTCGTGCCCTAACGGACAATATCCGCAGTAAATAGACGTAAATTGCTCAATAAGATGCATTTGGCGGTCGACGTCCTTATCGAACACGACAAACGAGCCTTCCAACGTTTGGGTGCACGAGCCCTCCTCGGGAGCCTCGCCGTTAAACTTGCTGATATACACCCGGAGCGTAGAGCTCTCGCCCGTTACATCCATATTCTCGGGCAACGCGAGCGTACCGCTGACGGTCTGATAACTGTTCGTAAGCGTTACGGGAGTGTCGAGCGTCGCAATCACTTCCCCGTCAAGCTCGAGGCTGACTTCGTATGACTCGGGGGCCTCCGAGCCGTAGTTCCTTATCTGGAAACTATAATTCAAACCGTTGTCCAAACCGACATACTTGGGTATGTCAAGGCTCCTGAGGTTGATGTCGTGATCGGCAAACGACCCGCCTTTAACTACCGCCTGCAAGCACAAGTGCCCGTATTCATATCCGTCGGAATCCTCGTTCATGCCGTACCAAACCGAGCCGTATGACCAATACGAATTACCGTATGCAACGAAATGCCAACTGCAGTCATAGTCGTCGATTTCGAGGAGCTCGTCGGTTACGATAGGGTAAATATACATTGTCTGCATATAGGTATAACCGACGACGTATATCTTGTTCTCCTTTATCTCCACCGGCTCGTCAAGCGTTACGTCATTCCAGCCGAGCTCCGCCGTGAACCCGTCCTCCATATCCACCTCAGCCACGCAGTCGCCGAACGCAACGTCAAGGTCTTTGTCGACGTCGTCTATCTCGCGGATGAACACTTTCTTAATCACTGTCGTCGGGTCGGCTATGGCGTAGCGGACTTTCGTTATCTCTCCGCCGACGAATTTGGTTAACATATCAGCCTCGAAGAGGTTGGCAACGGACGTCTCGCCCGGCGCGGTCGGGAAACCTAAATACCCGTATCCGTACACGTCGTTCTCATATATCAGGTACGGCAGGTCGTCGGTGTCGTAATAACCCAAAATATGCTCGTCGGAAGCCACTTCGATCTTCTTCTGCGGAGCCTTAGCCTTGCTTGCGCCCAACGTACGCGCTAATTCACCGGTCTGCGAAACCTGTTTCATTTCGGCGAAACCTGAGGGAACCTGCTTCGGTTGCGCGGTCGCCATCGTTACTGACAGCACAAATGCCGCCAAAAGAGTAAATGTTTTGTTCATAATCATCTGATGTTATGTATTCGAATTTATATTATTTCACGACGTATTTCCGCCCGTCAACGATGTAAATACCTTTGGCGAGACCCGCCGCCGACTCCCCGCAATAAACGCCTCCGAGCGTATATACGCCCTTGCGAACCGCGCTCGCGGCATTCTCAACGCTATGTATTGCGGACAACGAAGCCGGTACGGCGGCAACCTCATCGAGGAAGAAACGCTTCAAGCCCGACGTTTCTTTAATACGCAAGCTGACCTCGCCCGAACCCGTAAGGGTGATTGCAAAGTCAGTCCAATCTCCTTGCGGAAGCGTTATTTCCGACTCGGAGAGCGTTATGCCGCCGGTCTCGCAACTGATGTCGAGCACGCCCGAAACGAGCGCCGTATATGGTGCGGCTTTGAACGAGAGCACCGTCTCGCCGTCGATAGTGAAGGTCGGGGTAACTACGTTCGCCGCTTGTGTGTTCGATCCGAACATTGCACACTGCAATGCACCGTGCGCCGAGTTGTACGTCCAGCCCGATAAATCGGGGTTAAATGTGGCTCCGCCGATGCCCGTACCCCCGAACACGCCGTCGTTGCCCCCCGCTCCGGCGCAGTAGTCAAACGACTCGTAAAAGACCGCGCCATCGGGTTCATTGCCGTGATTGGGGTCCGTACCCGCCGGATAAAACCGGAAAGAGATTGTCCCGTCCGACGCTTTGGCGATGTTCGAAACGGATATGTTCATCATCTGACTGCCGTCGCTGTTGGGGTTGTACACCGTTGCGGAGGGCGACGAGCTGCTGTCGAAGTGATTGTTTCCCGAGCACGGATAAGGGTCGCCCGCGAGATCCGACGTTGTTTCCGTCCAACTGTTGTCCGACGCGAAATAAGTGTACCGCGCGTGATTGTTGCCTAAATACGGGGTGTTGACATAGTTCCCTTTCCAAGCGTTCGCATTATAATCAAGGTGAAGAATCATCAAACCGTTGGCGAAAAGCCCCGCATCATAATCGTATGCGGAGCGGTTTTCGAGCAGATAATATTCGTTCTTGTTCCCTTGGTTATATATAATGTACGCCTCTCCGCCCTCGGTCAGGCCTTTCATACCGCTCACTTCTGTCTCCTCGGTCAGCTCTACAGGGTCGAGCCAACCGCAGTACATACGTTCGTAACTCGTATATCCGCAGGGGCAATACCCCACGAACCCGTCGCCGTTATAACAACCGCTGTCCATCAGGCTCCAATAACTCATATCGGTGAATTTGCCGGAATAGGTCGTATCGTACAGGTCGGGAAGCCCCAAGCAATGCGAGAACTCGTGACACATCGCCCCTATTCCGTTAATCTTTCCCGTAGGCGCAAGCTCGCTCGAACAAGCGTAGGTGTTGATTGTTACCCCGTCGTAAGTTACGGCATACGACCCTAACGAGCTCATATGAGGCCATACCGCGTCGGAGTATTCATCGCTTTGCGCGGCGTTATAACCCGCGTAGAGGACGAACACCTCGTCCACCTCGCCGTCGCCGTCCCAGTCGTACGGAGTGAAGTCAACCCCCTCTTCTTCCGCCCCGTCTATCGCCTCAAGAATCATCTGGCGTGAGTACGTGAGGCTCGTCTGGCTGTTTTTGCCGTAATATGCATACCCGTATTTGAGCTCTACCGGTCCGGCGACATCGAACGTGATGTCGAGGTTGCCGTAGCTCTGGTCGTAAAAATAATCGTGCACGCTGTGTACGTTGCCGCCCTCGCCGTCGTTGAAATTCTCCTCGTTGCACATACGCTTGAAAAAATCAAGGTCGTGAGCATCGGCGAACTTAAAGTCGGAGAACTCGGCAAGGATAACCAGACAACGTTTTTGTCCCGTATACGGGTCGTGCTCGCCTCCGAGCGTAACCCTCCGCTTCGCCGCACGCTTGCTTTGAAGCTCCGCGACGGGAGCGCGCAACAGTTGCGCCGCCGCTACAATCGCGTCCTTATCCGTCTCCTTATACACCCTGTCCGCCGCCGCAACATCTTCCGATACCGGGACAAAGCAACGCCCGTCCTCCGTCTGCCAGAAGTGCCCGAACTCGTCTCCGCGCAACTCGGCGTACACCGTGCCGCCGCCGGCGAGGGGTAACGTCCGCCATAACCCGCGTGCGGCAGGCACGGCAAAGACCGACAAAGAGAGCGCGACAAGCACTGATAATATACAAATTCTCTTCATATTCACTACGTTTTTTACGACGCCGAAGAACACATTATACGTTCTCAGA
>JAJPZE010000071.1 GCA_021204565.1 Prevotella sp.
ACATATAATGGGTCGTTTAACGGTATATAAAGCGAGTGCGGGGAGCGGCAAGACGTTCACCCTCGCCTCCCGTTACATCGGGTTGCTTGTAAGCAATCCGTCGGCGTATAAAGAGATATTGGCGGTTACGTTCACCACCAAGGCGACGGCGGAGATGAAGAACCGCATCCTCAGCCAGCTCTACGGATTAAGTCATTCCTTAGCGGAGTCGGACGTATATCTGCAGTCGATAAAGTCGGCGACGGGTTTCAGCGAGGGTTACATCCGCTCCCAAGCGGGGCGCGCACTCGGCTTTATTCTTCACGATTACGGCAACTTCAACATCGAAACCATCGATTCTTTCTTTCAGCGCGTGCTCAGAAGCATCGCCCGGGAGTTGGAATTGAACGCCAATATGCGCGTTGAATTGGGGCAGAACGAGGTGGAGGAGCTTGCCGTAGACCGGCTCATAACGTCGCTGACCGCTAAAGATGTCGCGCTCAAGTGGATAATGGATTACATACGGCTGAACATCTCGGAGGAGAAGAGCAGGGATGTGATAACGGGCATTAAGAGTTTCGGGCGGAAGATATATACGAGCCAATATATGGACAACTCGGCGGAGATTGACCGTGTTATGAGCGACGAGGGGTTCTTCGCCCGGTTTACATCGCGCCTGAGAGCTATTATGACCGGCGCGGAGCAGATGATGCGCGAGCGGGGAGACGGGTTCTTCGCCATCCTTAGCGGACATGGTTACGACATAAACGACCTGGCGAATAAAGCGTCGGGCGTAGCCGGATATTTCCTCAAATTACAAGCGGGCAACTTCACAGACGACGGGAAACTCATCGGGAAAAACGTGGCGAAAGCAATGGAGAGTGTCGACGGCTGGGTTACAAAGGGCAAGCGGAGCGGCGCGTTGTCATCTCTTGCCGAAAACGAATTATTGCCGTATTTGAAAGAAACGGAGCAACTGCGGATTAAGATATCAACCGACTACCGCTCCGCGCGCGCAATCCTTGCACACATAAATGAGGTGCGGCTCCTCAAGAGAATAGAGCTGGGCGTAGAGGAGATAAACAAGGAGACGAACAGCATTATGCTTACCGATACGCAGACCCTCCTGCGCGGATTAATGGAGGGGAGCGACGCGCCGTTCATCTATGAGAAGACGGGCGGGCGCATACGCCATATAATGATTGACGAGATGCAGGACACAAGCGTCATACAATGGAGCAACTTCAAGAAGCTCTTGCTTGAATGCTTGTCGCATGCCGAAAACGACAACCTCATCGTCGGCGACATAAAGCAGAGCATCTATCGTTGGCGCAACTCCGACTGGAGCATTCTCGGCAATATAACCGCCGACAGCGACTTAGCCGGCAAAGAGATAACGATACAGACGCTTGACACCAACTATCGTTCCGATGTGAACATAATCCGCTTCAACAATGAGTTCTTCCGTCTTGCGACAAGGGCGGAGAGCCTTCGGCTTAACGATGCGGGCAACCCGAACGCCGAAACAATATTGAATATTTACCCGGACAACGAGACACAGCAGCGGTTCGCATCAGACAAGAAAACAAGCGGCGGCGTGGAGCTCCGCCTGTTGGCCGACAAGGATTACGACGAAAGGAGCTGTAATTTAATAGCGGAGCGCATTAAAGAACTATTGGACAAAGGCGCTAAAGAGGATGATATCGCAATCATAACGCGCACTAACGGCAGCTTGGTGAAGATTGGCGAGGCGATGCAAACGCTACTCCCTGATAATCATTTCGTCTCCGACGAGGCGTTTAAGTTGCGGAGCTCCGTTGCCCTTGACATTATAATGAACGCCCTGCGTTTCCTTGCCGGGCGGCAGGCGGATTACTTTGGCGCGCTCCTCGCCTGGGAATATTGCGTTCATATCCGGCACGCCGACCCTTACGAGCTGCGTTTGCACGGGACGGATGATATTATTCCTCATCTGCCGAACGGGTTTGCCGCGACGCGCGAGCGGCTCAAAGCGTTGCCGTTACAGAGCCTGGCGGAGGAGATATGCCGACTGTTCGGGGTGCATAAATTAGAGAATGAGACGGCGTATATTGATGCTTTCTTCGATTATTTGAGCGCTTTTGCAAGGACAAACATCCCCGAGATTAACGCCTTTATCGACTATTGGGAGGAGACGATGTCGGAAAAGACGGTGAAAGGCGGCGACATTCCCGGCATACGAATGATGACCATACACAAGAGCAAAGGTTTGGAATTCGACCACGTCATCATCCCGTATTGCGACTGGGAGATGGACAAAGGCAACACGCTCTGGTGTAAGACCGACATTGAACCGTACTGCGAGATGCCTGTAGTGCCGGTCGACTCCAAACAATTAGACGGTACCGTTTGGCAAAAGGATTGTTATGACGAGGCGTTTAACAACACCGTCGACAACCTCAACCTGCTTTACGTTGCGTTCACGCGGGCAAAAAGCAGTCTGTTAGTTATCGGCAGACGAGCCGTAACCAAAGACGGTATAAGCTATAAACGCCGCTCGGGACTGCTCGAAACGGTATTGCCGCAGATGGCGGAGACCCTCTCCGGCTACACATTTAGCGAAGAGGCGAACGGCGGTAACGGCACGAATCTGCATTTCGTATATGGCGGCGTATCAGTCCCGACATCAGCAGAAAGAATATCGGTCAATATCTTTACTCCGAAGAGAGAGAAGCTTGCGGTTGATATGCGCGTGCCGGACGGGCGGGTCGCGTTCCGGCAAAGCAACCGCAGCCGGCAGTTCGTATGCGGCGAAGACGGCGTGGAGAACAATCAGAGATACATCAATGAGGGAACAATACTGCACGCACTGCTGGCGCAGATACACGAGGCGGGCGATACGGAACGTGTTTTGCGGGAGTTCGTCGAAGAGGGCGTGTTGACCGGGAGCGGTCTTACCGACGACCGCGTGCGGCTCGCAAATCTGATACGCTCGCGGATAGAGGCGAACAAGAACCCGTTGGTTAACGAGTGGTTCGTTGCCGGAGCGGAGGTATTAAACGAGTGCACGATATTAGCGCCGGATCCCGCCACGGGGCAAGTGTGCCGTCTGCGTCCCGACAGGATAGTTAAACAGGGCAATAGGTTGACCGTTATCGATTTTAAGTTTGCCCGTCCCCGCGAAGAGTATAAGGAGCAAGTGCGCGGATATATGCGGCTTCTCCGGTCGATGGGGCATAGCGATGTAAACGGGTATTTATGGTTCGTATATAAAAATATAGTATGTAAGGTTGAGGAGGAAGAGGAGTTATGCAGCCATTCTTAAAGTTTGTTGCCGAGGATATATTGCGCAAGCACGGGACGGATTTGAGCGATATAGTAATCGTGTTCCCTAACAAGCGCGCGGCGTTGTATATGAACCAATACCTTGCCGACGCTGTCCGCCGCCCGCTGTTCAGCCCGATATACAAAACAATATCCGAACTCTTTTGCGATAAGTCCGGGCTTGGCGTTGCCGACCGGATAACGTCCGTCGCCGTGCTGTATAATGTTTACAAGCGCATCATCCCCTCCGCCGAAACCATCGACCGCTTCTGGGGATGGGGCGAAATAATACTCTCCGACTTCGACGACATCGACAAACATCTTGCCGACGCACGTCTCGTGCTCGCCAATGTCGCCGACCTGCACGCATACGACAATATAGATTACATTGACCAAGAGAAGCGTGAGATGCTCAGGAGATTCTTTGCCGAGTTCTCCGAAGAACACAACACGCGCCTCAAAGAGCGGTTCCGTCTTCTTTGGAACAACTTGTACGCCGTTTATAAGGCGTTTAATGAAGCTATGCGTGAGCGGGGATTATCTTACGAGGGCGCACTGTATCGCGATGTCGCCGGGCGGTTGAGCGCGATTGAATGGGAGCATAAGGAATATATCTTCGTCGGGTTTAACATGCTCCGCGAAGCTGAACGGAATGTGTTCGATACGCTCCTCCGACAGGGCAAGGCGCGTTTTTATTGGGACTTCGACCGCTATTACACGGATAATCCGGCGCAAGAGGCGGGGGCGCACATACGCCGCCGCCTCGCCAAGTTCCCGAACGAGTTGGATATAAACGACGATACATTATATAATAATTTTGACAACGAAAAGCGTATAACATTCCTTTCCGCGCCGACGGAAAACATCCAAGCACGTTATATCCAAACGTGGCTCGAAGAGGTCAACAAGGAAAACAAGGGACAAGGTCCGTGCAAACGAGAGCACGAGCTCGCTCGATGCCGAGTGCAGCCGGAGCTCGGCAGCAGTCAAACCGCCGCCATAGTCCTCGCCGACGAATGTTTGCTCTCCGGCGTTGTGCATTATCTGCCCGTAGATGTGACGGACGAAGTCAAGGTCCGTGCAAACGAGAGCACGAGCTCGCTCGATGCCGAGTGCAACCGGAGCTCGACGACAGTCAACATCACCGTACCGTTGCCCCTAAGCGAAACGCCCGCCCGGTCGCTCGCGGATAACTTCCTTCGCCTGCATGTCTTCGCTTTTAATGCCGCTGACCGAACATACCTGACCAAGCAAGTGAAACTCCTTCTCGCCCATCCGTATGTAAACATTTTGTCGGAGAACGCCGGAGAGCTTCTCAAAAAGTTAATCGAGGCGCGCACCTTTAACGCAACAACCGATGAGCTATGTATCGACGAGGGGCTCTCGCTCCTCTTCCAACCCGCTGACGGCGGGGAGCTCCTGCACCGTCTGACGGAGATATTAAGCCTGATTGGCGTACGCTCCGAGCAAGAGAGACGGCTTGACGGAGAGGAGAAAGAGCCGACGTATGAGGAGCAGATGATGCAGGAGTCGGTCTATCAGATGTATTGCGCGGTCAACCGGCTGGCGGACATCATCGCCGAAGAAAAGTTAGAGATTGTCCCCGCCACGTTACTTCGCCTGCTCTCTCAACTCGTCTCCACACTTTCCATGCCCCTGCACGGCGAGCCCGTCACACCCCTGCAAATAACCGGCGTATTAGAGACACGCAACCTCGATTTCGACCGTTTGCTTATCCTCTCTTGTAACGAGGGGAACATGCCCAAAGGGGTCAACAGCCCGTCGGTCATTCCTTATTCCGTCCGCAAGGCACACTCCCTGACCACGCCCGACGACAAAACCGCCGTCTATGCATATTATTTCTTCCGACTCATTCAGCGTGCGAGCGACATCACAATCGCGTATAACAGCTCCACGGAGGACGGGCGGACGGGGCAGATGAGCCGCTTTATGCTCCAACTGATGGCGGAGACCGACCCCGCGAAGATACATATAACCCACAAAACGCTGACGGCAAGACAAACCCCTGCCCGCTCGCAAGCCGTCGCCGAGATTGTTAAGAACGACGCGGTGATGCGTATCCTCAATCGCATAAACTACCTCTCTCCGTCGGCAATAAACAAGTATATGCACTGCCCGTTGCAGTTTTATTTCTTATATGTGGCGGGCATAAAGGAGCCCGACGGCGACGACATGAGTGATGTCCGCATATTCGGCAATGTCTTTCATACCGCCGCGGAAAAGATCTATAACGGCATAATCGGAGAGGATAAACTTCTTACATGCGCCGCGATAGAGCCGTTGCTCGCCGACAAAAGCCGGGATACGATACGGAGGTATGTAAGCGAAGCGATAACCGAAGAGGTGTTCGCCTCCCGCGCCGGACATTACGACGGACTCTTGCTTATCAACCGCGAGACGGTCGTACATTATCTCCAAACTCTCCTCGCCGCCGATCGCGAACTCGCTCCGATATACATCTGCGGTTTGGAGAAAGAGATCTACGGCGGAGTGAATATAACCGTATGCGGACAAAATCGAACGGTAATAACAGGCGGAAGAATTGACCGGCTCGACCGTATATGCACTCCCGACGGCGCGGAGATACTCAGGGTAATCGACTATAAGACCGGCAATCATACGCAGGAGATACTCGCCGGCGTCGAGGAAGTGTTCAACCCCGACAATATAGACCGTAAGCGTAGCGATTATTACTTGCAAGCAATGCTCTACGCGCTGCTCGTCCGCCGCTCGCAAAACACGTATTCATACGGCGGCGAAACGTATGAACCGCTCAACCGCGACAATCTCCCCGTCAGCCCGGGTCTTCTCTTTATAACAAAGGCGGACAGCATTAAGGACCCCATACTCAAATTCGGAGACAAGAAGAATCCCAAACCTGTTACCGATATTGCGGATTATGAAACGCCGTTCCGCAAAGACCTTGAAAAACTTATAGCCCGGATTCTCGACCCTCACATTCCTTTCCGACCGACCGACAACGACAAACTTTGCTCACGTTGCCCATACCGAACAATATGCCGGAACCACTGACCTTAACCTACGGTTAGAAACGTGGAATATACTTTATCCTATATACTCTTTGCCGCTCTACAACGATTGATTTTGTATATCGTTATAAAGATTGACGTCAATCTATTCCGCTATAAGCCGAACGCGGATTGTCTCGCAACCCGTTTCTTCATTCGTGGCGTATGGCTTCAATCGGATCCATATTAGCCGCCTTACGCGCCGGGATATACCCGAACACCACACCGATGAACACGCAAACGCCGAAGCTGACCCATATTGCCCAGAGCGGGATACTGCTCGGCATGCCGAACTTCGGCACGACAAACTCCGAAGCACAACCCCCGACGAGTATGCCGAGCAATCCTCCCGTGAGCGAAATAAGTATCGATTCAATCAGGAATTGCAAGGAGATGACCATCCCCGTCGCCCCGACGGACATTCTCAGGCCTATCTCCTTTGTCCGCTCCGTAACGGATACAAGCATTATATTCATAATGCCTATTCCGGCAACAAGGAGCGAAAACGCCGCCGCGACCACAAGTATGAGCGTAACGGTGTCCATAGTCGACGACATCGTCTCCATCATCTCTGCCTGTGAGCGGATAGTGAAGTCGTCGCTGTCGCCGCTCTGATCCTTTATCTTATGTTGGCGGCGGAGTATCTGCGTAAGTTCTTCTATTGCGTCGTCGGACATCTCTTCGGTTATTGCTGAGCAGTTGATATTTGAGAAATACGTCTGTGCGACGACGCGTTTCATAACCGTGGTGTATGGCGCAATGATTACGTTGTCTTGATCCATGCCCCACGAGTTGTACCCTTTCGACTTCAACACCCCGACGATACGCATGGGGATAGATTTGAAGCGGATGGTTTTGCCGACAGGGTCGGCATTGTCGCCGAACAGCTCCGTTACTATCGTCTTGCCCACGACAGCCACTTTCGCCGACTTGCGGATATCCTCCTCGGTGAAGCATTCGCCGTCCTCTATCGTCCAAAGCTTGATGTCGAGATATTCCGGGCTCTCTCCGTATACGGTTGTATTGAGGTTGTTGTTGCCGTAGATGACTTGTCCGGAGGAGCTTACTTCGGGGGATACGTTGGTCACGTATTTTTTCTCGTCGAGTATCTTCTCGTAATCGGCAACCTTTAACGTCTGCATTGCCGACGGGTCTTGCCTTACACCGCCCCGCATATCGGCACCGGGATGGATGGTTATCAGGTTCGTGCCCATCGTTGAAAGCTCCTTGCGGATGCTTTGCTTCGACCCTTGCCCGATACTCATCATTATGATTACCGCCGCGACGCCGATGATGATGCCGAGCATGCTGAGGAAGCTGCGCATCTTATTGCTGCTCACGGCGCGGAACGAAACCTTGAATAAATTGAGTATGTTCATATCTTTAATCCTCCTGCGGGGCGGGTAATGCCGCTAATGCTTCCTCCGCCGATTTAATGTTTTCGTTGAGCGTATCGCGCCGTATCTGCCCGTCTTGCAAATATATATTACGGCTCGAATACTCCGCTATCTCGGGGTTGTGCGTAACGAAGATTATCGTGCGTCCCTCGTGATATAACTGTTGGAAGAGGACGAGCATCTCAAACGATGTGTGCGTGTCGAGGTTGCCCGTCGCCTCGTCAGCGAGGAGCACCGCCGGGTCGTTAACTAACGCGCGTGCTATGGCGACGCGTTGCATCTGTCCGCCCGACATCTGATTGCTCTTATGATAAAGACGGTCGCCGAGCCCCACGGCTTTCAATGCCGTTATCGCCGCCTCGCGACGCTGTCGCGACGTATATTTGGAGTTATACATCAACGGGAGCTCAACGTTCTCCACCGCCGTCGTGTTCGGCAACAGATTATAGTTCTGAAACACGAATCCTATCTTGCGGTTGCGCAGATGTGCACGGCGGTTCTTCGACATCTTCTGCACCAATACGCCGTCCAACAGATATTCCCCCGCCGTAGGGGTGTCGAGGCAACCGAGCTGGTTGAGCAACGTCGACTTGCCCGAACCGGACGAGCCCTGTATAGTTACAAATTCGCCTTCGTAAATCTTAAAACTGACGCCGCGTAGCGCCTTGACGGTCTCCGAGCCGACCTTGAAATAGCGTTTCACGCCTCGCAGTTCAATTACCGCCTTGCGGTTGTCCTGCGCTTCGGGAGCCGCTGTCCGATTATCTGACATACGCGTTTAACTCTTTGACGTGCTGTTATTCTTCTTCTTTCCCGGCGGACTCGGCATAAACGGGTTGGATGTCTCCTCTTCGTCGTCGGGCTCTTCTTCCGCCTCATCCACACTGAAATCGGTGAGTATAACCGTCCCCTCGTCTATGCCGGAGAGTATCTCGGTTATCGTGCCGTTGGTCGTGCCGGTCTCTACGGGGTACGCTTTGAATGTCTTTCCCTCACGCACCCAGAGCTTATGAGGCGCCCCGGCATCCTCTATCGTCTCTCCCTCTTGGAGCAACGCCTCGCTCGGAGAGAACCGCAGCGCCTTTGCCGGGACGGTCAGGACATCGTCTTTCTCAAGGGTATAAATAGTTACGTTCGCCGTCAGACCCGGCTTAAGTTTAAGGTCTTCGTTAGGAGCGGAGATGACCACTTCATACGTAACGACATTCGATTCCGTGGTTGCCTCCTGCCTGACTTGCGTTACTTCTCCCGCGAACGTATCGTCGGGAAAAGCATCGACGGTGAAGCTGACCCGCTGCCCCTCTATTACTCCGCCGATGTCAGCCTCGTCAACGTCGGCAATAACGCGCATATCGGTCAAATCTTGAGCAATGATGAACAGCGTCGGGGTTGTCATCGACGAGGCAACAGTCTGCCCCTCTTCAACTTCTTTAGAGAGCACGACGCCGTCGATTGGCGCGGTGATGGTTGCATAACCTAAGTTCGTACGAGCCTTCTCAACGGTTTGCTTCTCTATATTCACCTGCTCCAATGCTTTGTCATAGCTCAAACGGGCGTTCTCGAAATCATCCGCCGAGACGAGCCCCTTGTCGTAAAGCGTCTTATAACGTTCGTAGTTGGTCTTCTCA
>JAJPZE010000078.1 GCA_021204565.1 Prevotella sp.
CCGGCGTAACTTATTGATACTCAACGCAAAGCATAACCCCATATTATGGGTGCCCTTAAACACATATCAAGGTACCCCATAACCCCATATCATGGGTACCCTTAATATGGGGTCACGCCCGGCACAACCCAAGTTGCAAAAATAGTGCAAGCCATATCGGGGAGAAGCAAAGCGCATATCCGTGCCGGACGCGGGCAGAGCTTTCCCTCGCCGGGAATTTACTTCGAAAATCGTATGAAGCTCCTTTGTAGTGGTCAAATTAGCGTTAAAACACTTCTTTTTGTAGCTAAAAAAGACTAATGGCTCGTATGTATGCCGATAACGTAATGCAAAATTAGATACCTTTGCATCTCGAATTGGAAACTAATTGGTTTCGGGTGTCCGCCGTTTATATATAACGACATCCGGCAAAGTATCGATATATCGGGAAATATTAATTTGCAAGAGAAATAAGTATGAAAAAGAGTAGTGTATTATTGTTAGCAGCGTTGGCTGTGATAGCGTCTTCGTGCAGTAAAAGCAGCGGAGGATTAGGCAGTGACAACGAGTATGCCGTACGCACGGCAAGCACGCAAGCTATTGAGATGCAGACCACGTATCCCGCAACCATCAAGGGCGTACAAGATGTCGAGATACGTCCGAAAATATCGGGCTTCATCACGGAGTTGCGCGTAAGCGAGGGGCAAACGGTAAGCCGCGGGCAGGTGATGTTTGTGATTGACAACGAGACATATCAAGCTGCCGTCAACCAAACCAAGGCGGCTGTGGACGCCGCGGAAGCGTCGTTGAACACCGCGAAACTGACATACGACAACAGCCAAAAGCTATACGATAATAACGTCATAGGCGACTACGAGCTGCGCTCGGCAGAGAACTCATACACGTCGGCGGTAGCGGCTTTGGAGCAGGCTAAGGCCAACTATGCATCTGCCAAACAAAACCTCGACTTCTGTTTCGTTACCAGCCCGGCGAACGGCGTAGTGGGTGATTTGCCTTATAAAGTGGGGGCGTTAGTCAGCTCGTCAAGTGCCGAGCCGCTCACCACCGTGTCGGATATAAACACTATGCAAGTATACTTCTCGATGACCGAGAAAGACCTCTTGGAGCTGACGAAAGAGAAGGGAGGGGTAAGCACCGCCATAACCGATTACCCCGCCGTACAACTGCAATTGGCTGACGGCAGCATATATGCGCACGAGGGCAAAGTCGTTACAATCAGCGGCGTTATCGACCAGTCGACGGGAACCGTGCTCGTAAAGACCGAGTTCCCCAACCCCGATCATTTGCTTAAGAGCGGCGGCGCGGGCAGCATACTTGTCCCCCACACGAACAGCGATGCAATAGTGATTCCGCAAGACGCCGTGTCGCAGATACAAGACCAATACTTCGTATACGTGCTCGGCGAAGACAACAAGGTGAAGCACACCGCCATCACGGTTGACGCCAACGACGACGGCAAGAACTACATCGTTACTTCGGGGCTGAACGTAGGCGACAAATATGTTGTCAGCGGCGTTACATCCCTCTCCGACGAGATGGAGATTACCCCTCTGACCGAAGAGGAATACAAGCAAAAGTTAGAGGATACCAAAGCAATGGGCGGCGATCAGGGCGATTTAAGCAAGCTCAAAAGCGACTTCGCCAAATAAATAATATCGGAAAATCATGAGATTGGATAACTTTATAAAACGGCCTGTCCTCTCGACTGTCATCTCTATCATAGTGGTGATATTGGGTTTGATAGGTATTGTTTCGCTGCCGATTGAGCAGTATCCCGACGTCGCGCCGCCGACGGTGATGGTGCGCGCGACGTATCAGGGCGCGAACGCCGAGACGGTGCTCAACTCCGTCCTTGCCCCGCTCGAGGAGCAGATAAACGGTGTCGAGGGTATGACTTATATGACTTCGTCCGCCACCAATGAGGGCACCGCAACGATAACAGTGTACTTCAAGCAAGGCATGAACGCCGATATGGCGCAGGTAAACGTACAGAACCGCGTTTCGCAAGCCGAGTCCCTGTTGCCCGCCGAAGTAACGAAAGCCGGTCTAACGGTGATGAAGCGGCAGACCTCGACCGTACTTTTCTTAGCGTTTACGAGCGACGGACGCTACGACGATAAGTTCCTTTACAACTATGCGAACATCAACATTGTCCCCGCCATCAAGCGTGTAAACGGTGTCGGCGAGGTGAACGCCATGGGTGACGCGCTTTATACGATGCGCCTGTGGCTCGACCCGGTCAAGATGAAGAACCACAACCTGATGCCGTCGGATATATCCAATGTCCTTGCGGAGCAGAACATCGAGGCGGCGCCGGGCAAGTTCGGAGAGTTGAGCGACAACCAATACGAATATACAATCAGCTATAAGGGACGTTTGAAGACCCCTGAAGAGTTTGCCGACATGGTTGTCAGCGCCGATCCCGACGGGCAAGTGGTGCGCGTAAGGGATGTGGCGACGGTAGAGACGGGCAAGCAGGCATACGCAATCACAGCCAAATTCAACAACAATGCGTCCATCCCGATTATGATCAACCAGGTTGCGGGCTCGAATGCAACGCAGATTGTAGAGGATATCAAGGCGGTTGTCGACGAGCAGTCGAAGTCGTTCCCGCCGGGCGTAAAGATGGAGTTTATGCAAGACGTAACGGAGTTCTTGTTCGCCTCAATACAAGACTTGATAAAGACGCTCTTCGAGGCGTTCATACTTGTCTTCATCGTGGTTTACATCTTCTTGCAGGACTTCCGTTCGACACTTATCCCGCTTATTGCAGTGCCGGTATCGCTCATCGGAACATTCTTCTTCCTCTACGTTTTCGGCTTCTCGCTCAACCTGTTAACTCTATCTGCGCTAGTGCTTGCAATCGCGATAGTGGTGGACGACGCGATAGTGGTCGTCGAGGCCGTGCACGCTAAATTGGACCTTGGATACAAGTCCGCACGCACGGCATCAATGGACGCCATGAGCGAGATATCCGGCGCTATTATATCCATTACGCTTGTGATGGCGTCGGTGTTCATCCCCGTGTCGTTCATCGGCGGAACGGCGGGCGTATTTTATAAGGAGTTCGGTATAACGATGGCTATAGCGATAATCATCTCCGCCGTAAATGCGTTGACGCTGTCGCCGGCATTGTGCGCAATACTGCTCAAACCGAAAAATGAAGACGGGTCGGAACGCAAGATGTCGTGGCTCGATCGCTTTCATGCGGCGTTCAACGGACTATACAATAAGGTATTGGAGAAATATAAGAACGGCGTGCGCTTCCTCGTAGAGCGCCCGGTGATTGCAATCATTGCAGTACTTATCGGAATTGCGGCGTTAGGCTATACGGCTGTAACGACACGCACCGGACTTATACCTACCGAGGATACGGGCGTAATATTCGCAACGGTCTCCACAGCTCCTGGCACGAGCGCCGAGAAGACAAACGACGTGCTGAACTCTATCGACTCCATGCTCGCCACGAACCCCGCAATCATGGGGCGTCAGCAAATCGTAGGCTACAACCTTGTTGCGGGTCAGGGCTCCAATCAGGGTACGTTCATCGTCAAGCTCAAATCGTTCGAAGAGCGCGACAAGAACGAATCTATCCTCAAATACTTCAATGTCCACAACCTCGGCTCCTCTATGGTGCTCGGAATGATATATAAGCAGGCGGCGGCTATAAAGGACGCACAAGTGCTCGCATTCCAGCCCCCTATGGTGCAGGGTTTCTCCCTGACGAGCGGGCTTGAATTCTCTATGCAAGACCGTACGGGAGGCGACGTGAACGATTTCTTCAACACGACGCAAAACTACCTTAACGCCCTCAACGCCCGCCCCGAAATATCGAACGCGCTGACGGCGTACAACTCCAAATACCCGCAGTATCGGATAGATGTAGACGTAGTCAAATGTAAACAAAGCGGTATCGACCCCAACACGGTCCTGACAACCATGCAGGGATATTACGGCGGTCTTTACTCCTCGAACTACAATGCATACGGCAAGCTCGACCGGGTTATGATACAAGCCGACCCGACACAACGAGCCGACCTTAAGAGCCTCAACAACATCTACGTCCGCACGACGTCGGGTATGGCTCCGATAAGCGAGTTCGTAACGATGACGAAGATATACCAACCGCAAGAGATTGACCGTTTCAACCTCTTTACGGCAATCAACGTCAACGCTTCGGCGGGCGACGGATACTCTACCGGCGACGCCATAAAGGCGATGGACGAGGTGGCGCGCACTACCCTTCCCGCCGGCTTCACATACGAGTTCTCCGGCTTGACGCGCTCGGAGAAAGAGTCGAGCAACTCCACGATGATTATCTTCGTGCTCTGTCTTTTGTTCGTATACCTCATCCTTAGCGCGCAATACGAAAGTTATCTTTTGCCGCTGTCCGTCATCCTGTCCATACCGTTCGGTTTGGCGGGCGCATTCATCTTCACTAATCTATTCGGCAAGGAGAACGATATCTATATGCAGATAGCGCTGATTATGTTGATTGGACTGCTGGCAAAGAACGCCATACTTATCGTGCAGTTCGCTCTCGAACGCCGTATGACCGGTATGGCGATATCCTGGTCGGCGGTGTTAGGCGCCTCGGCTCGTCTGCGCCCGATACTTATGACCTCATTAGCGATGATTATCGGACTTATCCCGTTGCTTATCCCCGTTGGTGTGGGGTATAACGGGAACATGACTCTCGGCGCGGCGGCCATCGGCGGCATGCTCATCGGTATGTTATGCCAGATTATGGTTGTGCCCGCGTTGTTCTTCATCTTCCAGCACCTGCAAGAGAAGGTTAAACCTATCGAATTCGACGATCATGTCGCGTCCGTAGATACCGAATTATTGCAATATACCAACCCCACAGATACACAAGGAAAGGAGGAGACAAGGTAAATGAAAAAGTATAGTTTATTAGTTATCTCTGCGGTCGTACTGCTCTCCGGTTGCGGCATTTACGGTAAATACGAACGCCCCAACGTAAACACGACCGGGCTCGTACGTGATGTCCTGTCCGACGCCGACACGCTTGTTGTGGCGGATACGGCAAGCTTTGGCAACCTGCCTTGGCGGGACGTGTTCACCGATCCGCAACTTCAAGAGCTAATCTCTCTCGGGCTGGCGAACAACGTAGATATGCTCAACGCCGCGCTAAACGTGAAGATGGTTGAGGCGCAACTGTTGGCCGCAAAGCTCGCGTTCGTGCCGTCGTTCGACTTCTCCCCGTCGGGGACAATCTCGTCTTGGGATACGAACAAAGCGACAAAGACCTACTCCTTGCCGGTCAATGCAAGTTGGAGTATCGACTTGTTCGGCAACCTTATGAACCAGAAGAGAAGTGCGAAGATGGCGCTCTTAGCCACTAAGGACTACCGGCTTGTCGTCAAGACCAACCTCATCGCGAACATAGCTAACATGTATTATACGCTGATGATGCTCGACTCGCAACTCGACATCGTCAACGGCATGACATCCCTCACGAAAGATACTTGGGATATGATGAAGCTGCAAAAAGAGCTGGGCAACACGCGGGAGACGAGCGTAACGAGCGCGGAGGCTAACTATTATTCCGTGCTCGCACAAGCTGCCGACCTGCGCCGCCAGATACGCGAAACGGAGAACTCTCTGTCCCTGCTCCTCGGGCAAGCGGCGGGAGCTATACCGCGCGGCAAACTCGACTCCCAATCGCTCCCGACGGAGTTCAGCACGGGCATCAGCATAGCTATGCTCAACAACCGCCCCGATGTTCACTACGCCGAAATGAGCCTCGCCGAATGCTTCTACGATACGGAAAACGCGCGCTCGAAGTTTTATCCGAGCATAACAATAAGCGGCTCGGGAGCATTCACGAACAACTCCGGCGCGGCTATTGTCAACCCGGGCAAGTGGTTGCTAAGCGCAGTCGGTAGCCTCGTCCAACCCATCTTTATGAACGGACAACTTGTTGCCGGGCTCAAAGTGGCTAAGGCTCAACAAGAGCAAGCATACAACACCTGGCAAAACGCCATCCTGTCCGCAGGCAGCGAAGTAAGTAACGCGCTGGTGCTCTATAACTCATCCGACGAGAAGAGCGCGCTCGAGGGACAAGAAGTCGAAGCCCTTAAAAAGAATGTCGATTACACACGCGACCTCTTTCATATGGGCAGCTCCACCTACCTCGAAGTTATCAGTGCACAGCAATCATTGCTTAATGCGGAGCTGGCGAAAGTGGAGGACGACTTTTATAAGATGCAAGCTGTGGTCAACCTTTACTACGCACTCGGAGGCGGGCGCGACTGACATGGCGTAAATCATCAACATACAAATCCAAGATAAAGATATGATCAGTCCTAAGGCAGAAATAGACCCGCGCGCGAAGATTGGCAAGAATGTAACAATCTATCCGTTCGCATATATTGAAGGCGATGTCGTCATCGGCGACGACTGCGTGATATATCCTTATGTCAGCGTTCTCAACGGCACACGCATGGGGCGGGGCAATAAAGTGTTCCAAAATACCGTACTTGCAGCCGTCCCCCAAGACTTCAGCTACCGGGGCGAGAACTCTGTTCTCACTATCGGCGACAATAACACGATACGCGAGAATGTTGTTATCAACCGCGCCACGCACTCCAGCGGACAAACCGTCATAGGCAACCGCAACTTCATCATGGAGGGCGTGCACATATCGCACGACACCAAGATTGCGGACAAGTGCGTATTAGGTTACGGAGCGAAAATTGCAGGCGATTGCGAGATTGAAGACAGCGTCATATTCTCTTCCGGCGTAATCGTCAACCCGCGTGCGCGTATCGGAACGCTTTCAATGATTTCGAGCGGGTGCCGCATAAGCAAAGATGTGCCCCCGTATATCGTTGCCGGAGACAACCCCGCAGATTATAACGGAATAAACGCGACAATACTTACGTCAATCGGTGTGAGCGAGAAAGTGCAGAGCCATATCGCCAATGCATACCGCCTCGTTTTCCTCGGCCAGACAAGCGTATTCGATGCCGTGTTGCAGGTGAAAGAGCAGGTGCCGGACGACCCGGAGATACGTCATATTATTGAATTTATCAGCGCCACGAAGCTCGGAATTATAAGCAAATTGTAACCGAAACACCGATGTAAACGAATATTCGAGAGGGGTGCGCCGCTGTCAGGCACACCTCTCTTTATATTTGTTTTGCTTATCAATTAACTCGAAAAAGCATTACATTTGCACGTCCGAAAGAGCAGATACCGCTCCGCGGCAGAGCCTGAATAACGAATAAAAACAACTATAACAATGCTTACACTAAAACTGATTAACGAGCACACGGAGCAAGTAATTGTCGCGCTCGAAAAGAAATGCGTGGATAATGCGGGGGAACTTATTGCGCAGGTACAGCTTATCGATTGCAATCGCAAAGAAGCGCAGCAGACGCTCGACAACGCCAAGCAAGAGGTCAACCGGCTGTCGAAAGAGATAGGCAAACTTATGGCGCAGGGCGACCGCGACGCAGCTGAAGCAACTAAAAGAAAGGTTGCCGAGTTGAAAGAAACCACCAAATCTTCGCAAGACAAAATGGATAAGGCGGAAGCCGATTTGACGACGTTGCTCTGCACCATACCCAATATCGCATACGACGAGGTGCCCTGCGGAACGCGCGCGGAAGATAACTGGGTGGTGAAATCGAACTTAAAGGAATGCGAGGTCGGAAAGGATACCGTCGGCAATTGGACCTGCAATCCGGAGAACGCCTCAGCCAAGCTCCCGCATTGGGAATTGGCGAAGAAATACAACCTCATTGATTTTGATTTGGGCGTGAAGATCACAGGCGCGGGCTTCCCCGTGTATATCGGAAAGGGAGCGAAACTCCAACGCGCGCTCATCAATTTCTTCCTAACCGAGGCGGGCAAATCAGGGTATACGGAGATTATGCCCCCGGCGGTTGTTAACCCCGCTTCCGGGTACGGCACGGGTCAACTGCCCGATAAAGAGGGGCAAATGTATCATTGCGAGGTAGATGATTTATATCTCATACCGACTGCGGAAGTGCCGGTTACGAACATCTATCGCGACGTTATTCTCGACGAAAAAGACCTGCCGGTAAAGAATTGCGCATATACTGAATGCTTCCGTCGGGAGGCGGGCTCGTACGGCAAGGACGTACGCGGGCTGAACCGTTTGCACGAGTTCTCGAAGATTGAAATAGTGCGTATCGACACCCCCGAACACTCGCGGGAGAGCCACAAAGAGATGCTCGCGCACGTTGAGGGCTTGCTTAAAAAGCTCGAATTGCCCTATCGCATACTGCTCCTGTGCGGTGGTGATCAGAGCTTTACATCCGCTGTTTGTTACGATTTCGAAGTATATTCCGAGGCGCAAGGACGTTGGTTGGAGGTGTCGTCGGTATCTAATTTCGACACCTATCAGGCCAACCGCTTGCACTGCCGCTACCGTAAGGCGGACACAAAAAAGATAGAGTTATGTCATACGCTTAACGGCTCTGCGCTCGCCCTGCCCCGTATTGTCGCAGCCATCCTCGAAGACTATCAAACGGACGAGGGCATACGTGTTCCGAAAGCGCTTGTGCCGTATATGGGTTGCGAGATGATTACCGGTTAAGGGAACGCATTACACGTAATCATTCAATCGTTTGACAGGGGGAGCGCCGGTGGCGTTCCCCCTGTCATATGCCGGCTTATCCGCCCCTTCGGGAGAGCGAAGCCCGCATAGAGAACTCGCATCCGCAATATTGTTGGTTATAAAAACCGTACTCTTTCAGGAGCTCGTTACGCCGCTCTTGCAGTCCGCCCTTACGCCAATTTTGTTCCCAAAAGGTTAGCCCGCCATAGCGTGCGGCGGCCTCTCTTCCCGCGCGGTTTATCTGCTCAATATCCTTCCAACGTGAGGAGGCGAGCGTCGTGGCGAACAGTCCGAAGCCGTGCGAAGCGGCGTATTGCGCCGCTTTATCGAGGCGCATGGCGAAGCATTTCATACATCGTGCGCCGCGTTCGGGCTCGTTTTCCAAACCATGAACTAACGTCCGCCACGACGCATAATCATAATCGGCATCGACAAAATCAATGCCCGACGACTGTGCGAACCGCTTTGCTTCCTCTTTTCGGAGTACGTATTCCGGCGCGGGATAAATGTTCGGGTTGTAATAAAAGACGGTCGGACGGATGCCGTTAGCAAGCATAC
>JAJPZE010000077.1 GCA_021204565.1 Prevotella sp.
ACCTGTACCCAACCTACGGGCCTGACCTACCCGCGGCGGACTCCTTGTTTTTTAAATCCGGGGATAAATATAGTAGGGGTAAACCGGTAAACCACTTTCGGGAAGCATGAGCCATCGGCGGAAACAAGTTTAGTTTAATCCGGGTATATATATAATAGGGGTAAACCGGTAGACCACTTTCGGGAAGCATGAACCATCTGCGGAAACAGGTTTAGTTTAACGGGGGTATATATATATATATATATAATATAAGGGAACCACTTTCGGAAAGCGGGACTTGGTGAATAACGGGTTACATACCGAGATGGTGCAGATTATGGATAAATCATACATACAAAAGACAAAATGACCATAGAAGCGGCAAAGCAAATAAGGATAGTAGACTATCTTACATCAATTGGTATCTCTGCTGTTAAGATAAAGGGAGTATCGTATTGGTATTTATCTCCCTTTCGTCAGGAGACATCACCATCGTTTAAGGTCAACGACTACATAAACGATTGGTATGACTTCGGGATAGCGCGTGGAGGAGACATCATAGATTTGTGCAGGCAGTTGTTCAATCTTCCGTCGGTGTCGGCGGCTCTTGATTTTTTGAGCGGCATTGACAATGTGTCGGGTATGCGTATACGGAAACAAACCGAAGTGTATAAATCAATCCAAGAGAAGATGCGCGACGTAGAAATCCGTCCGCTTGGCAATGTGGCTCTGTTATCTTATCTTGATTCACGCGGTATAGACCTACGGATAGGACGGATGTATTGTCGGGAAGTGCATTACCGTTTTTCCGGGAAACGATATTTCGCTATAGCCTTTCAAAACAGGTCCGGCGGTTATGAGATACGTAATCCTCATTACAAAGGTTGTATCTTTCATAAAGACATCAGTTATATTCGTGATGTAGTGGATATGCGGCAAAACGGCTGTTGCGTGTTTGAGGGTTTTATGGATTTCCTTTCGTACCTGACAATACAAAAGGGAAGCAAGGAGTGTTTGATAAATATTGCCGAGCCATGCGATTACCTTGTACTTAACTCGGTCTGCAACATTAACAAAAGTCTTTCTCTTTTGGCGGCATACTCACATATTCACTGTTATCTTGACAATGATGCCGCGGGACGTAAAACTACGGCAATCATTATGGACACATATGAGATGCAAACGAGTGATGAATCGTATCGCTATATCAGTTATAAAGATTTGAACGATTATCTTATGGAGAGGAAGCAATGAACTCTTCACGGGAATGATAAAAAGGCTCCTCATTCGTCAGGAGCTTTTTTTATGTCTTTATCTTAGCATTTGAGTACGATTATTAAGTACGATTTTGTGATTTTGTACAAAAAGAGTTAAGTATTAGATTATTCTATATATAAATGGTTTTTCTATCGGATAAAGTATATTTCCTTTGCACACGTAATAAATCATCTAATTTATAAATCGTACTCGATATTATGAACACATTTTTGATATTTGCTTTCATCTTAACGATAGTGTATGTTATCTACTATCTGTTTATGATTGCTCACGATTTGTACGGGAAACCGAAAGAGAGGAAAGATTCTGCGGAATCGTTTGACGTGAGTGATATGGTTGATACGGAAGAAAATTCCGTTGATGTCAGCGAAAATGCCGGCGGGTTCAGCGTCGGGGGAACAACATACGAGACGACGTATGCCGAAGAATCCCCGGAAGCCTCCGGTGGTGAACAATCAAAGACGCAACCCAAGACTCCTGTCGCCGATGAGATTATGGAGAAGATTGCCGGGAAGTCGGAAGACGTGCCTGTTGCGTTTTCCGATGTATATTCCGCAGAAGAGTTGAACCGTAAGATTATGGCACGCGGTATCCCGGAAGACGGACGTGCCAAATTGTACGTGCAACCTATTAAGAAAGAGGTATGATAAACCTGTGCAAGCGTTTGGTTCGCTCCGTGTGCGGTTCTTTCGTTCCGGCTGTATGTTCCGCGAAATGCGGTAACGTCGATTACAGCTGGGGTGCGGAAGCCCTTGCGACGGCACACGACTTCGCCGTAACGATGATGCTGTATATCGTGTATCTGTGTTATGCGGTTGCCGGGATAGTTGTGATTATAAGCGCGTTGCAAATATACATAAAGATGAATACGGGGGAAGATGGTATTGTCAAGAGCGTGATGATGCTTATCGGTGCGTGTTTGTTTCTTATCGGAGCCACCATTATCTTCCCGTCGTTCTTTGGTTATCGGATATAGGTGATATGAGAGATATGTAAATTGAATGTTGGATTTTTAAGGCAAAAAGGATGTTTTTCAGAATCAGACGAAAGAAGAAAACGAGCTGTAGCTCTGCCCCGCACATGAGGAAGATTGTGCCGGGCTTCGGGGTGTGTTGTACCCGTTGTGTCGGAATCATTATAGCGTTGTTGGTATTCGCGGCAACGAGTGTAATGGCTCAAAATTCCGCCGGAGATTACACTGCGGGTACAACCGCGCTGACTACGGTGGCGGAACAGATTGCACTGTACGTGCCAATCGTGGTCAAGCTGTGTTATGCCATAGCCGGTGTGGTTGCGATTGTCGGTGCGATTTCCGTGTACATCGCGATGAACAACGAGGAGCAGGACGTGAAGAAGAAGATTATGATGGTCGTAGGGGCTTGTATCTTCTTAATAGCAACAACCTACGCCCATATACGTAAGTGCATAACACGCTGTTATACAATCGGTTATAAAGATTAAAATTAAAGGAAAAAGTTTGGCGCAACATATACGCAACAGAATTGTACTAAAAATGTATAAAAGATGATACATCAGGCTGTTGCACCGACAAAGTTAAGAATAATCACCGGCAAATCATCTATGAAATGGAAAATTCAGAACGAAATACGGACATTGAAATCAGAGCGTTGAAGACCCGATGTACAGAACTGGAACGCAGACTGTCCGGATTGGAGAACGTCGTGTACGTGGCAAAGGAATATTTGACCCTTGAGGAGGCGGCAACATTCTTAGGCTGTACGCGCAGTCTGTTATACAAGATGACGCATCTGCACACAATCCCCTTTTATAAGCCGACAAATAAGTTGGTCTATTTCGAGCGAACCGAGCTTGTCGATTGGATTAAGCGGAACCGGTCATTGTCCGACAACGAGATTGAGGAACAAGCTCACAGGGTAATACAGAACCTGAGCACAAGAAAAGTCTGACAAGCAACGACAGGCGGTATTGCCGAAGTTGCCGGCAGATAACAAACCATATCAAAGGAACAACCAATAAAACTGGAAATAAAATGAACAACAAAAGAATTGTAACCAAGACTTTCAAGGAAGCGGAAATTACCGTCAGTTATGAAGCACTTGCCTTTCTCAAAGGCACAACAGGCGGAGTATCACACTTCGCTATCTTCGCCGATTTGGTCATGAATATGGCAACCGTATCTGCGACGTTTGACAAAAGAGGAATTACCGTACCGTTATTGCCCGGACAGGCGGAGGCTTCGGCGAACTCCCTTGCCGGGCGGTGGGGATTAAGCCGCAAAGTGTTGACGAGGCTGTTAGCTGCTATGCAACAACACGGGCTGATACGTCTGTCCACTTCCAAGCTGACATCCGTCGCAACGCTTATTTCCGTCAAATCGTGGCTGTCGGAAGACGGAGACTGCTTTACCAACGAACTGACCGCACCTCAGACGGAACAACAAGCGGCGGATAGGGATACCCATGCCGATACTCCGGAAGAAACAACCCTAAGCATTCGCGAGTTGCCGTCCGCAGACGGAAACAACACCCCGCCATCTTCTATTGTCTGCGATATTCCGAACAAGACGGAGAGAACGCCGGATAAGGTGCCTGACGTTCCCTCTAACGGCAGTTCGGACGGCGATGGGCGTTGTTCTCAAAGGACGACATCGCCCGATACAGACAAACAAATAAGTGTCGGAAGATTATTCTGATATGTTTCAAAGGTCTGAAAATTAAATATGGAGATGTTTTTAGATTAGCAAGTTTGTGTTTCCGGTACCCGCAAACCCGCCAATCCCTTGCCTTGTCGGGAGGTATCGGTGTCAGGCAACGGGCATACGCCCTGCCGGAAGTCCCTTGCCGGGACGGTCAAACTTGCTGCAACAGCGTTTCACATCTCACATCTCCATATTCTTCTTTCGAGGCGGACAATCCAATCGGAGAGCGCATGACAGGCGTTGCGAACAAGCTGCGGAGCAAGGCGGAGAACAAAGGCGGACGACCGCGCAAGAGACGAAGCGAGCTGCGCAGTCATCACGTCAAGGCCGGCTTCAACGATTCGGAGTTTGATACAGTTTGCCGCAAAGCGCAAGAGGCGGGCGAACAGGTATCGGAATATGTCCGGAAAGCTTCCCTCAATGCAACGGTGAAAGCGCACATCAATGACGAGCAACTGGAGCTGATACGCAATATCGCAAGGATGGGCAATAACGTTAATCAGCTTGCCAAACAAGCCAACGCGGCGGGCTTCGCCTCGGCGGGTAACTTATGTATAAGGGCGGTTACCCGTCTTTTGGATATTATCGAAACTTTGTACAAGGGGGAAGTGTTCACGGGGCATAGCGGATAAATCTGGCACGCGCCAATCGGGCGATACCTTTTATAATCAACAAGTGAACCGTCAATGATAGGCAAAATCAGTTCGGGACAGAACTTCGGAACAGTCATAGATTACATCACCGGCGCACGCGACAAGAGCAAGAAAGCCAAAATCCTGTTGCACAGCGACGGTGTCCTGTGCGAGGACAACAAAACGATTGCGGCGTGTTTGACCGCGGCTTCCCTCAAAGGACATCATAACTTGGCATCACCGTTCAAACATATATCGCTGTCGTTCAGTCCGCAAGATGCGGAGCGGATAACCGATGATTTGATGACCCGAATAGCAATAGAGTACATGGAGAGGATGGGCATCAAAGACACCGAGTTCGTCATCTGCAGACACCACGACAGGAATCACCCTCATTGTCATTTGGTATTCAGCCGCGTGAACAACAAAGGCAAGCTTATAAGCGACGGCAATGAAAAGCGGCGGAACATAATGGTTTGCAAATGTCTAACGGCGAAGTACGGTCTGTTTATGCCGGCGGGCAAGAAAGCCGTCAATATGAACCGTTTGCACGGGCGCGACGATTATAAATATGATGTGTTGTTAAGAGTATTCGTATCCAAATTAAGAGCGACCGATTGGAATGAATTTGACGAGCAGCTCAAGAGCTACGGCATAAAGCTGAAGTTTCATTACAACAACGTCACCGGACGGGTTATGGGCGTATCGTTCTCAAACGGCAGACATCGATATACGGGGAAACAATTAGACGCGTCACTTGTTTTGAGCAAGCTGTCGGAACGCTTCGGTGATTTGCATCAGTTAGCGCACGAGAACGCGAGAGACCAATATGAAAGCGGCAGGGAGCGTCTCTTGCGGCAACACCTCTACGACAGCCTTGGCACGCGCAGGATTGAACAGGCGTTCCCGCCTTTCGATACTCTTCATCCATACGGCGCGGACGGCGTAAGCCCCGCAAGAGGAACGGATTTGTTGTACAGCTTTACAACATTCGGCAGAGACCGGAGCGGCGAACGGGTAATTATATCTCCCAATCGGGAAAGCAGCTACATATCGCTCGCCCTGTTGGTTGATTTGTTGTTACAGCCCTATCAACCGGAACTGTCAATAGGCGGCGGAGGCAGTGATAACAACCTTGGTTGGCGCGACAAAGAAGACGAACGGGAGAAGTTCCGTTTCAATTTCAAACATACGAAACAAGCGCAACACAGCAAAGGAAGAGGAAGATAACTGCACGGGACATCAAAACCGACGGAGATTTGTTGTCCGAATCGGGAACAAGCCCGGCTTGGCGTTGCAATATCAATCCTTTGACATGGAGAGTAACAATCTCCCTATATACGCGTCCCTCTGCTCCGTTTGGAAATAAACGTGGTGTTCGTTGAATATGTCAAGAGCCTCTCTGCCGCTGACGCAATCCCCCGCCCAATGCATCACGTCCCTTAAAGGGGTGTTGGCTATGATGTAGCTGTTGAGAGTAATGTTGCCGTCGTTAAGTGCCCTTTCCATTTCTTTGATATTCTTATGCAGAGCTATCTTGCTATCGGAGAGCTGTCTTAAATGCAAGATACCTTTCGGGTCAACGAATGAAACGTTCTGGCGTTCCCCGCAGATAAGCCATAAGATGAAGTCGGGATAGAAACCGGAAGCATCGAAGAACCCAATCCCCGTGCGGCTCTTGTTCCTTAACAGGTAAAGCTCTTTCCCTTGCATAAAGGCTCGTCCGCCGGCGGAGTTGACATAGTCTTGTATATCCGTGAGGAACTCTTTCTCCCCGATATTGAGCGGCACGGGGCATATCTCAATCAGTTTGTTGCCGTCTTTCCCGATAAAAGAGGCGTTGTTGCTGTTTATATACAACAACGGTTGGTATAAATGTCCTGATATATGCAGGGCATCGAAGTTATTCCCCGGTGCGATTTGTATGGATTTCAAGAACTGATTATCCGCCAGCTCCTGCTTTATTTGCAATATCTTTACGCGGAATGCCGATAAGTCCTTATGTATAAGAATACGATATTCCTTCTCGAAATTCGGATGTGAAGTGTCAAGGTAAGCCGTTTCCACGTTCTCGCTCATCCATTTGCTTTTGACATTATTGTACACCCTTTCTACATAACATTTCAGCAAAAATGTAACGATAGTTTGCCATAGGTCGACGCAACTCTTATAATCGGAGAACTCCATTGCCGAGACGGGGACGGCAAGGTCGTACCACGTTGCCGGCGGCGCAATGCTTTCCCTCAATGCCGGAGCGGAAAGGGTCATGTTGTGCCAGCCCTTTTCATTCTTATAATCGATAAGGTCAAAATAAACCTTGTTCCAATCAATGAATGAAAGGTGTTTATCGGTTAAGACAGCTTTGTTTACCACAGCACCGCCGTCGTCAAAGCCGCCAATGGAACCCATAACCTGCACCTTGGCATAGAAGTTCAACGACACGGACGCACCCTGCCGCAACATGTCGGGCTTTATCTCCACGCATACGGATTTCTTGAAGTCAAGCCCGTCTTTCACTTTCAGGTATTTCAATTTCTTCTTGCCCAAGTCAACAACGGGTAGTATCGGAAGCGACAGCTCGTCATAATCGCTGTCGTTGGCGGGCAAACCCATTTCTTCAAGCAAACTCTTGAATTGGCTCATATAATCGGCTCTGATACCGAATATATTCAACGTTTCCAATGTTTGCAGATTGTCGGGCAATATCGCCGGATGCAAGGAGTCCTCCAACGCCGACGAACGTTTTAACGACATCTTATAACCTTTCAGGCGTACTCCGCGTCCGAATAACTGAATGATTTGGCTGCCCTCGGAGCGGCCTACATTCATCAGTCCCATAGTAGACACCCGCCAAGACGACCATCCCTCCGTGAATTTCTTCGAACCTATCAATACGTTAATATCGCTCCCCTGCCTGTTGATTGTATCAAAGATTGAAGCGTTAGTATAATCTTTCGTCAAAGTGCTAAGCCCCGCCTCCGCGCATTTCTTAATCAGGCGCGAGGCATCCCCCACGTTTATCACGCCGAAATACCCGCCGTTCCCCACGCGCATGCCTATCTCGCCGTCAAGGTTCCGGAGATAATCCAAATGAAGAACGGCACCGAATGAGGAGCTATGGAACACCATATATAATATATCGTCGTATACCTGCTCCGCCGTCTTGCTGACCGCACGATTGCGCAGATACTTGAAAGAGCGGTCGAAGATGGATTTATTGCTCCGGCTCACCAATCCGTCTGTGCCGCGCAGAAGATTGTCTATATTGCGGACGGACAAAGAGCGGTCGCTTATAAAGCGTTGGAAAAAATGCAGAATAGTAACAACATCGCTTGTCTCCCGGTCGGATGATGTCGGGGTCGCCGTAACGGAACTGCCCACAAACACGGCAAGAGGACGCTCGATGAGGAACTCGTTCACCGCAGTGTCTAAATCATCAAACAAGCGCAACTGCTCGTAGAAACACAGCAAGCAAGCGGTGAGATAGGTGTACAACGCCTCGCTGTCCCAAGCCTCCGCTATATTTAATACCTGATAATCTTTCCCGAACCCGTCGCTATAAAAGTACCTGTACGAATAATCGAAGAGCGTGGCTTTGGCATACTCCGCCAACATTTCTCTTCTCTTGACAGGCGAGCTGACGGAACCGACAGCCTGACCGAAAGTGGCGGAATATTCGAATGCAAAGCCGCCGGACGAAAGCATATCGCGGTAAGGCTTCCATTTATCGCCCGACGAACCTCTATGCCCCTCGTCAACCAATACAAGATTGTTCCCCTCAAAGAAACCTACCGCAACGGTTTTGTCGCCGTCCGTCTCGGCGAGTTTGGTGATTTCTATAATCTCAACGCTGTCGAACAGACCGGTCGATTGCAATTTGTCAAACAGCCGGCAATCAATGCCGCTTTGTTCAAATTCGCTTATATGCTGGCGTGTAAGGCCCTCGTTCGGAGTAATAAGGATTGTCTTGTTCGTTCTCAAACCCGCACGCGAAAGATAGTGCCGGTATTGAAGAATGTTGACGTGCATTAGCAACGTCTTGCCCGAACCCGTTGCGCTCCAGAACGCTAACTTGTTGAGGTCTTGCTCCGTGTATTCGGATATATAATGATTGGTATCCCGGCTTCTGTTGAAAGTATTTGTATGGTAACGGCGAATATCGGCAAGCAAACGTTCTTTATTAGTGAAATACTTGTCAAGGTAAATCTCGGCAAACAGAAGAGACAAGTATTGAAAGTATTTCCATTTAACCGCAATATCGCGGTTTTGGTTTATTTGCCGGGTATAAACGGATATATTATAATCGTATTCGTCAAGCATTTCCCCCGTTATGCCAAGACCGGGACGAAGACGCGCTTTCAGCCGCTCGGCAAAAAGAGACGTGCCGTCTTCCGCATAATCTTCGCACGCGGGGTCTTTCAGCGTCTCGCTCAGACTTTGCAAAGAGTCTACGCCGAACAAGCTCAATATGAACCCGTTCAACACAAGAGAGCGGTCCAAAGTC
>JAJPZE010000055.1 GCA_021204565.1 Prevotella sp.
AGCCGTAGAACGTGCCTTGCATATTCGTTACCAGGCTTGTGTCCCAGTTAGCAAGTGCGCTAATGTCCGTTAGCCCCGTACAGCCGTAGAACGTGCAGTAAAGCGTCGTTACTTGGCTTGTGTCCCAGTTAGCAAGAGGGGTCAAGTCCGTTAGCCCCGTACAGCCGTAGAACGTGCCTTGCATATTCGTTACCAGGCTTGTGTCCCAGTTAGCAAGAGGGGTCAAGTCCGTTAGCCCCGTACAGCCGTAGAACGTGCCTTGCATATTCGTTACCAGGCTCGTGTCCCAGTTAGCAAGTGCGCTAATGTCGGTTATCCCCGTCTGATAGAAAGCATAATAAAGCGTCGTACAGCTCGACACATCCCACGTCGAACAGAAGCTAATATCGTGCAACAGCGTATTCATAAACGCCCTGCCCAAGTTCGTCCACACTCCGCCATACATCGCAACGCGCGACAGCGACGTACACCGGCAGAACATCTCCCAACCGTAAGAACGGTGTGAGGACGACAGCAAACCAACCGCCGCACGGAGATTCGTATTGTCTCCGAAATTAAGCACCACGTCGCCGCACCAGTACGCCCCGATAAGGTTGCTCCCGTCCGCCAACGCCAACGTATCACACGTGCCGCGAACCGTCTCCCCCGCCGCAATAACCTCGTCGCTCCCGTCAACAGTAAGCACGCTCTCGCCGCCGTCCCCGTTCACAAACACATACGCTATCGCCGCCCCCGTCGCCGCCCGCACCGCCGCTAACAACGACGCAACAGCACCCGCATCCGTAGCCACACTCGGCACAAGAGACAAGAGCGTTTCCGCGTCAAACGACAAGCCCTTAATCCGCTCGCAGATGTTCTCCACCGCACCGCGCGTTATATGCGTTATCTTATCCGCCATAACCAAACATACTAATAATTATTCAAACATTGCGTCTATCTCGTCCGCCGTTATCTTCTCAAAGTCGCTCTCGGTCAAGAAGTCGGAAAGGTCGTCTTTCTTCGCGTAATCTTCAAGCTCCGTCTCCTTTGCATAAGCGTCAAGGTCGGTTGTTTTCGCGTAGCTCTCCAACTCCGACTCCTTAGCATAATCGCTCAAATCAGTACTCTTGGCGTAGTCGGCAAGGGTATCATTCAACGCCTTCGTAACAGCCGCGTCCGCCTCCTCTTTAGTGTAGTAGTCCGAAAGGTCAACGTCAAGTTTCACCTCGCCTAACTTCTCCCATGCGTTGTTGGCGTAGACGTACTCCGTATAGATATTGTTATCTTCGGTGTTCTCCCCCGCCACAAGGTAAATCTTATTCGCCTCGCCCGTCTCCGGCAACTCGCTGACCACCGTCGCCAATTCAATACCCGCCACCGCGCTCTGCGCCGCCGCTGTCGCATATGCCTTTACCTTTGTTACAAGCTCCTGCGTTCCCGCCATTCTTAAAATCTTTGTTGCCATAGTCGTGTGTTATAATTAAATTAATGAATTAAAACCAAAGTGTAATCTTCGTGCCGTCGTCGTACCCGTCAAGGTTATAGTCCGCGTCGAACGGCACGACAATATCATAATACCCTATATACGCCTCGCCGCACTTCACGGGCAGGAGTATCGTTCCCGCGTCCGAAGAGGACTCTCCCGAAAGACGGATAACAGCTTCACTGCTATTTCCCTTTATCGTGAACCGTATGACGCACGTGCCGATGTAGCCCGCGTTCGCAAGGTCGTCGGGCAAGGTATACGTCTCCGCGTCTACAATACGCCCCTGTATCACTTCCGCGTCGCTCACTCCCGACATATCAAACCACTTGTCCGCAATGGAAACAAGGTCTTTGTTCGCCTTACGTAACGAGTTGAGCAAATCGCCGTCGGACAGGTCAATGGTGTTCGTGGTAAAGGTTAAGACGTATTTGATTGCAATGCTGTTAGCGTCTTTGCCGTATGCAACCTTATACGTGCTTATCTCCGTGCCGTCGACACTGATAAAGGTTACCGCGTAACCGTAGGTCTCCTTTACTATCTCGGCAACGAACAACGTCTTATATGTGCCGCTCCCCGTCGCGTCTTTTACTACCGCGCCGGGATACAGCTCCGCCTCGACGAAATCATCAAACGAGGTGTACGTGTTGTCGTTCTCCGTAGTCGTTTCGTCCTTGTCAAACGCTAACGCTACCTTTATCGCGTCTTCCGTTGCACTCGCGGTAAGGACGGTTAGATTGTTCGTTACCCACGCCGCATTGCCCGTCGCCGCTTCCGCTATCATCTCCGCCACCGTTTCTTTGGAGCAAGGATCCTCTTCTACAAAAGCGTTTAGTATGGCGTTATCCGCGCTCGTATGCGCTACCGTCCAAGCCGACCACTCTCCAATCTCCCCATCAAGGTCGCACTCCTTTACCTTATAATGCCTTACGTATTGGTATACGATATTGTCGTTGTGCTTATTACCGTCAATCACACCGTCGTCGTTAGGCATCTCGTGGGTGGTGAAGACCTGCGTTATCAGGTGAATGGAGTCGTCGGTGAAAACGTCAAGCACACCGACGTTCTTCCATACTGTGCCGGCTACGTTTGGTGAAATAACGACGTACCGCGACGTAACGCCGCTATACGGGATGTCGGTCAACGTATCCAAATCGGTTATCGCCACCGTTTTCTCCGCCACGAGCGCGTCCGTCTCGTCTTTGGTGTAGAAGTCCGATAAGCTAATGGTCTTTTTCGTAAGAACAAAACCAACCGCCCCGTCGTCCGTCGTCGTCTCTTTAAGCTCAAAGCTTTGAACGTGTCCTTCGGGCGAAATGGTCGCGAAGTAAACAGCCGGGCTCGAAGAACTACTGTCGACATATGTAACAAGCAAATTACGGCACCCGTCGCCAAAACACAGGTCGCGGATTATCGCCCCTTGCTTCAATACCGTAGAGATGAAGTCGTTGAAACTGCCGTACTTCTCAACAATCGCGATATAATCCCCTAACGCTTGATTGTAAAGGGTCTCCGTCGGGTCGAACGTTATCGTCTCTTCATCGTTGTTCAGCTCGGTCAACCCGTTCACCTGCCACACTGCCGCACAAGAGGCTATCGCCGTGCTTATTGCCTCCGCCACCTCATCCTTAGTATTGTAATTGGAGAAGTCGATGCCCGCTATCAGTTGCTGAATGAGTTGCAACGCTTCCGTTTTGGTGTAGTAGTTGCCGGCATCGGAAAGCCCGTGTGCGACGAGTATCTTTCCCGACAACTTGGAGAGGATATACGCCAATCCGTTCTTATCTAACAATTCGTTTGCCGCTTCGATCGCGCTCGTATCGCATTCCGTGCCGGCGAGGGTTATCTGTGTTGCCATATATATAACAATGTATTAAAAGAGTTGGTCAATATCTTCTGCGGAAATCTCGTCGAGACCGTCGGCATTCACGCTCCCCGATATTTTCACGGTGTTGCCCGTGCGCTCCGCCGTAAGGTTCAGCGTGTCGGTGTCGGCGGTGTTTATCTCCGTTATCGCGTCGCCGCCCGCCGTACTTGTAGAGCTACCCGTGCCATCGCCCGCGTCCGTGTTGTCAAACATCTCGTCTATCTCGTCCGCCGTTATCTCTTCAAGATTAAGAGCCTCCGTTATAGCGTCGCCGTCAATAAGCGTAAAGCTATCCAACAACTCGTCAATCTCCTCTTCGGTTATCAGGGAGTACTCCGACGTGCCGCCGACGCGGTTAAGCACCTTGTCGCACCGCACCCAGACATATACGCCTCCGCCGTAGATATACGCCTTGTCCTGCCATAGCCCCGCCTCTTCGCCGGGCGACGACATATACTTATCCACCGTGTCCCAAAGGGTATAGAACGTGAACACCGGCACAAGCTCCGTGCCGACAATCACCGCACTTCCTACGTATGCGGCAAATATCTTCTTGTCGGTCAGCCACGCTATGCCGTCGTAGTTGTCGGGTGCGGTCTCTTCCTTTAATATTCCGCCCGTCTCTTCGAGACTCTGTATCGTGTCGAACCGCATCGTGCCATTGGTTGCCGAGCCGTCGGCAATGCTCTCTTTCAACTCGTCTAACGCGCTTGTTAGTTGCGGGATATAGCTCCCCGTGATGTTGTTCACGGTCGTGAGCAACGACGTGATTTTCGACGTGTTGTTCCCCACGTCCGACTGCAACGTGGTAATATTGGTTGCATTAGTCCCCGCCGTCTCTTTCAACTCGTCTAACGCACTTGTTAGTTGCGGGATATAGCTCCCCGTGATGTTGTTCACGGTCGTGAGCAACGACGTGATTTTCGACGTGTTGTTCCCCACGTCCGACTGCAACGTGGTAATATTGGTTGCGTTCGTCCCCAACGTCTCTTGCAAATCGGATACGTTGCTTTGCAGGGTCTTTACCGCCGCTACCGCTTTCTCTTTATACCCTTCTAACGTATCCTTTAATTCTTCTACGTCCGAAGAGATGTCGTCTAACGCCTCTGTCGGGTATGCGGTGATGTTGACGGCGTTGCCGGTGTTAATCCATACGGGGCGGTTATAGTCGTCGGTTTGGCAAACGATTAGCGTGCCGGACGTATCCGCCGCGCTGTCCGTTATTATTGCCCACCAGCCCGGAACGGGACGGGGGTACGACGCTATCAGCGTATCCATAGAGGTGAACACGCCCTTACCCGCGCCGCGAATGTTCGCCACGTCGGCATAACCGCCTACACGCAAGGTTTTGGCGACATCGGCTTTCCCCTGCGCATCGATGTCTCTCTTCGCCGTCAGCGTCTTTTCTACAACCAACGAGCCTTGAACTATTACGTCTTCACTTATTATTTTCGTCATAATGTCTGCTTGTTAATCGGTTAATGATTGTGCCCTCGACTGCAACGCCTGTGCCGTGTCCGCCGCGCCGCGCTCCAATGCCGTCAACGCCGCTATCTCGCACACGCACGCCCGGTATAAACGGGTCGGGATGTCGATAACCTCGTCCCCGTCCTCACCGGTTACGATGTACGGCAACGGGATATACGCCGCTTCGGCTACGGTTGCGTCTTCGCTGTCCGACGAGTAAAACTCCAACGCCTTGCCCTGCGCCCGCTGTATGATAAACACCTCAGGACGCTCCGCCGTGCCGCGCAACGCCTTAACAGGGCTTGACTGCAAGGCGTAACGCGGGTCGCTGTCGAAAGCCGCCGGTGATACGCCGCGCGCCCAGTCGCTCATACGGAACGTTATCAGACGATAGAAGTCGGCGGGGAGTATAACCGCGCCCGCACCCTGATTGCCCCAAAGAACGCCGCCGGTGAAACTCTTCCCCTCGCCCAACGCTATCACGGGCGCAACGGAGAGTATCGTCCTTACGCCGTCGGTGATGTTGCGGTGTATTGCCTCGTCGAGCATGCGCGTGTTGATGTCAACGGCTAAAAGGTCGTTGTTGACGCGGTTGCGGTCGAGAGCGATGCGCACGTCGGGGATAAGCTTGTCGCTAACGGCTGCAATCATTACTCTTTCACAACGAATTTAATGCCGTTAGCCTTTGCCTCCGCTAATACCGCCGCCACGCTTAACAGTTTCTTCGACGGCACGCCGCACTCCTTTACAAGGTATTGCTTGCCGTCGCTCTCGATGTCCGACACCTCTACCGCTATCAGCCCGTCGGCATCCGTTGCCGTCTCTGCGGGGCTCTCTTCCGCCGTCGTTGCTTCGGCTATGGGGGTAACGGGCGTTTCCGTTACGGTATCCGCTTTGGTTGCCGTCTTGACGGTCTTGGCGGTTGCAAGTTTCTGCGCGGTCTTATACGTCTTTAAGAGTTTTATCTTCCCCGACTTAAACTCTTCCGAGCTTTCGATTAAGTCTTGTATGGCAAGGTTCGACGTGCGGTACTGTGCGGGAGTAATGCCGCCAGTGTTTATCGCCCCGTCGGTAAACGACAACCGAAGCGTGATGTTCTGCTTGCAATGCAACGCCGTGTGCCACTCCGTCATGCCCGGCACACCGTATATCTTTAATGTTGCGTTCGTTTCCATATTTCAACTGAGAATTAAAAAAAACGGCGGATAACGCGCGTTACCCGCCGCCGTAATGTCTTATCCCTGAACCGCTACGCCGGTGTAGAGCTTCCACGTCTCGTCGGAGTAAACTAACATATCGCCCGTGTTAACGGTCGTGCCGTCGGAAAACGTACACGGATTGAGGAAGTAATAAACGGTGTTCTCGTCCGGGCTGTCCGGCTCGGATGTAACGAACTCGAAGAGTGCCGCGCCGGTTGACCCTGCCGTGCCAATGGTCGCCGTGTCGTCGTCGCCGCCGTCAACCCAGATATGACAATTGCCTTTAAGTACTAAGGCATCCCAATTGATGATACCGCTGCGGCTCGCCTCCGCACCCTCTATACGCTCGTTGAACGAATGCTCCGACGAACGGACATAACGAACAAGACGGTTCTCGCCGATGATGGCAAACGAGTTGGAATATCCCAAACGGTCGAGCGTCGGCTCACGCTTGAACTCGAAATCGCCGAACACGGTGTGTATCTTCGTTATGCTCCATCCGAGCGCGTTGGTGTTCTGCGACACCATCACCTCTTGGTGCTTGCTCCAATCTATCTTCTGTATGGACTCGAGCGCGTTCTTGCCGCAAAGACAGATACCCGTCTTAGGCACATCCTCGCCCGTGTAATAAATCTTCGCCAAAGCAATGAAACGGTCGTAGTCCCAAGCTTCCGTCTGTTTCACTGCGCGTTTGAACTGCCAGAGAATACCTTCTGAGAACCATATATACTCCATACCGCCCGTTTTCGGCGCACGCACTTGGAACTTGCCCTTGCGTCCCGCCCAGAGGGAGCGGTTGGTGCGCACCTTGTAGTTCGCTATCGCCTGCTCGGCAATAAGTGCCTGCGTGAACGCGGGGTTGTGCTTCTTCTGGTCGGCGAAATAATCGGAAACAACGCTGTTCATTATCCTCTTTTGGAGATAAACAACTTCCGACTTCGGCGTAATCAAATCCGGCGCAACATTCTTCTGCGTCTCGTGGCACGCATTACTCATAATAATGCACTCCGTCCCCGCAGGTATTTCAGGCATCGTGCAATACTCGTCGGTGGCGTTCGTCTTCGGACCATTCACCGCCCGCACTATCGGATAACCCGTCGTGGCGTCAAACCCGGTAACGAACAACATCAGATACTTGCCCTGCGTCTCCGTTTGTCCCGTGATGTCGTAGCCGTTCACACCCTTAACCAATAACGTGCCGAACTCCTGCGGTATACGCGCGTCGGTTGCGCTCAACGGCAACGTCGCTTGTGCCGCGCCGGAAGAAACATCCGCCGTAGTGGTTACTTTCGCTTTCGGCTCGTCAATCATACTATGCTCCACCTCCGGCGAATTTACCTTAATAGTCTTCGCCACTAATGCCAACTGCATAAGCGGAGTGTCGTCGCTCTGGAACTTAAATAACTGTTCGTCTACATCCGGTTCAATGAGGTTGCCCGGTTTGATATCGCCCGTTGCGCTCGCCGCCGCACTGACGGTTGTCGCCTGTCCCGGCACTTGCGTCTCCAAGCCCGCCGTACCCGTACCCGGCTCGATGTCCCCCTGTTGGAGTTGCACTCTCTCGCCGTCAATCTTGGTTACATTCTCTACTGCCATAAATTAATTTTGTATTTACTGTCTGTTAAAAAATTATACTTTACTGTCATATCTCTCCTTATCCTTTGTCCCGTTCCGCCTGTGGCGGGTCTGCGCGGAACAACACGCTTGCCGTCATACATTCTCCGGGCAATTGCGTCGGCAACCCCGCACTGCCCTGCGACGCTTTAATGCGTCCCGTACCGAACACTATCGTCTCGCCGTCCATTACTGTGCCTGTGCCGCGAGGGCGAAGATGTCGTTTGCAGGTTGGCGGTTGCGCACAGGCGTGTTCGCTCCCGATGCCGGTCGGGGTATGCCGTCGCCTTTCGCTTGCCGCAACCGCTCGGTAATCTTCGCGTTGCGTCCCGCCACTTCGCCCTCACGCTGCGCTTGCGCCACATCGTCGTCGTGGTTCACCGCCTTAAACACCATCTGCAACGTCTCAGGAGTAATCTTGCCCAACACGCCGTCCTTAATGATAGTGATGATGGTTGTCATCCCCTCGTTCACTTCGTCGTCCGACAAGCCCTCTTGCTGTTGCAACGCATTGATGTCCTCTATCGACTTCTTGAGGTTCTTGGCGTACTGCTCTTCAAGCTTCTTGCCTTCCGTTACGCGCTCCAAGTACTCTTTGTTCGCCGCCTCTATCTCTTTAAGCCTCTCCGGGTCGTCGATAGCGTCCTTTATCTCCATACCGTATTGGCGGACTAACTCCACCGACGGGTCGCCGCCGTGCCGCCATTTGTCAAGGAACATCGCGCTTCGCGGGTCGGCATCCATCATATCCACCAACCCCTGCTCGCGGTCTTTATACCCCTTTTCGCGCTCCGCCCAGTCGGCACGCTCCTTATCCGCCGCGTCGTAGTCGTCGTTTACCGCGCCGTAGATTTCCTCGTCGTCGTCAAATGATTTGTCGGGGTACTTGCCCCGCAAGCGTTCCTGCAACGCCTCGCGTTTTGTCTTTACTGCCATATAAAAGATGTACTTTACTGCCTTAATGTTTGCCGCAAATTTAATACGTGCCGCTATGCATAATGTGTTATCCGTTAATAAAGTGCGCCCTTATATGCTTATTATGTTAACGGATAACCCTTTTTGCCGCACAAGACGCATTATTTTTGCGGCGAAAAGAAAAGAAACGCTTATGATAAACAAGAAGAGTCCGACCAAACGGTTCATATCCGAATACATACAACGCGAATTGCAGGGGCAGGTGGTGGGGTACTTCGCCACGCAATTCAAAGACGACTTTAAAGCCCTTGACCCGAAAGAACGCATCGATACGATGATACGTCTCGCACCTTACGTATATGCACGTTTGGAAGCGACGAAGATGAGTGCCGACCGGGCGGACACCCCCACAACGGCAGAGAAGAAAAACTACCTGCGCGAGCAATCACTCCTCTACGAGAACAAGACGCAAGACGGCATCGCTTCCTAAAAACTTACTTCTTCCATACTGTTAGCCCCCGCCACGTGATTAACGCGCGACGGGGGCTTTATTATAATATCAAGCAACGGCTATCATTTCTCTTTCCCGATAGCGTCCATCCGCTCGACAAGCTCGCGTTGCAACTCCGTCTGCTCGCGTTGCAAATCCTTGCGGTCTTCATCGTCTGCCGCCTCTTTCAGCTCTTTCTTTATGTCGTTCAGCATGCGCTCGTACACATCCCTATACCGCTCATAGCGTTTGTATTCGGGGCTGTTGTAAAGATAATTCAGCTTCTCCGCATATTTCACCGGGTCGGCATCGTTCGCCTTCTCGTATTTCCTTACCGTCTTTGCCGTGTTGTCAAACTCGTTCATATAATCATAAAAGCGGTTCGTTACGGCGCGGTCGGCGGTGCTTTCGTCGGCGGTTGCATTGAAACGGTTCGCCAACGGCAAGTAACGCGCGTTCATCTCCTTGTCGCCCCAAATAACGTTCGCGAGGTTGTCAATTTGTTTGGCTAACGGCATAAACGGCACATACGAGTCGAGCAACGTCTCCCATACGGCGGGGTTCGTCCATTTGCCCGTCGGGTTGAGGAAGCCTTTCTCCGCTTTCCCCTTTATCCCGACAACGTTGTCCCCGCCCGTCGCCTCATTGAGCCAAGCGGAAAAGCGTACAAGCTCCTTGTTGGTATAAGAATACGCCTTTGTCCATTCCGGCATATCCTTATTGTACTGCGTGTCCTTGTATATCGGCGTGCCGAGATAGTTCGTGTTCTGCGCAATCTGATACAATGGTTGCCCCGCAGACGGGACTAACGACATCAGCGGGTCGAAGTCGCCCGGCTTCTGCCCCTGCATAAAGTCAAGCGGCGACAACTCCATAAACATATCGAGGAGCTGCGTCGGGTCTATCTTCTGCCCCGTAGCTATCGCCGTGCCTATCATCTCCCCCAATCCGTACATGGGTACGAACTCGTGCGGTAACGGGTCTTTGAGCCACGTACCGTCTCCCGCCCGCGTGATGAAGTTCCAACGGCGCGTGTGTTCGGGAATGTCGAAATAATCCGCTATCCTCTTGTCGTCATCATCATCGCCACCGCCGCCACCGAACATCGCTGCCGCCATCGCCCTGACCAATGCCGCCGCTATTGCAAGCAAACTTCCGCGAAGCACGCCTTTCGCCATACCCGTTGCCGCAAGCGTACCCGCCAATGCCGCCGCCTTGCGGGGATTGCGCGCACTATAACGCGCGAGGTTAGCCACGCCCTGCACGCGCGCATTCCAGAAGATATACAACGCTCTGCCCGCGCCGGAGACAAAAGCCGCCATATTCCCCGCCCACGTCTGTCCCGTAGCACTAAGGAACTTATCGCCCGCGCCCTTGCGGTTGAAGTTCACGCTCGCTTCTTTCGCGTCCCAGATAGCGCGCCCTATCGTTCGCCCGCGCTCCCGCGACGTGGCGTATGCCGCAAAACGCATACTCATCTCCGCCGCTCTGCCCATCTCGCCCGCAATCTCCATCGCGTCCTGTATCTGTTCGCGCGACAGCAGACGGCTCTTGCGTGCCTTGTCAAAGGCGCGTTTCTTTATCTCCTCTATATCCATCATACGCGCGTACCCCGTCTCGCCGCCGTTGAGCATAAACTCCTTAAACAACCGGTGGGAGTGCTTGCTGTCGTCCAATACGCCGCGACGGTACATATCTATCAGGCGCACCATTGCCGGCGGGAAGTACTTCGCCGAGTTCACCGCAAACCGTTCGGCGTACTGCGGACTCTCTTTCACCCACATCATAGCGTTGGCGTATTTAAGGTCGCGCATATAGTTGGATACCATAAAGTCGGGGTTCAGAGTGGTGTATATCGCGCTTATCGCCCTGTTTAGTCTCCCCGTGAAGTTGAATACCGACGAAATGAAACCCGTTGTTTGGCTGTCGGGGTTAGTGCGTCCGTTCACCGCCATTGCCGCACGCGGGTTGCCGTTGACGGTTATCATTATCGGCTTGCCGCCGGAATAAACCAACACCTGATGCTGACGCGCGTCTTTCTTATTCACCACGCGGTACGGTATGTCTTTCGCTTGCGCCGCGTTCTTGTAATGGAACGGGTCGCTCTTCGCCAATCGCTCCATTGTCTCGTTGAACGCCTTCACCGTCTGCGCAGCTTCCTCGCCCGTCGCGTCATCGGGGATGTCGGGGAACTGCACCTCCCACACGCCCGTCGCGTCATCGTATTTCAACCATACCTTATTCACGCTTATAAGGTCGCTCGGTCGGTTCATCACAAAGTTATAGAACGGTATTTTGACGAGGCGGTTGCGGTTGCCCTCTATTATTGCCGTCTCCGCCATCTGCTCCATATTGGCAAAGGGGTTGTCGGCTTTGCTCTTCCGTCCTTTCGCTTTCTTCATTGGCGAGTTATAGGCGTTGGATATGCCGGGCAGATATGCGTACTTCTCTTCCGCCGTCGTCTCGTCGAAGCCGCGCAAAGGAATGTAATTCTCATACATTGCCGCTATCTCGTCCGCTTTCTCCCGGCTTAACATCCCGCACCCTACCATCTTGTCGAGTATCGCCTTGTTCGCCGCTTTGGTGCGCTCCCATAGGTCGGTCGTGTCGTGCGCCGCCTCATAATCGCTCACCATCGTCCGCGCTTTGGCTTCCGCAGCGGATACGTCCTCTTCGCCGGTAAGTCCCGTCAAGCCCGCATAGTCGCGCTTACGTGCCTCCTCCCGGAAATCATCCAACGTCTTTTCCCCGTTCGGGTTCGCCGCTATGTATTCGTCGTACTTCCTTTGCGCATCGCGCTCCGCCATTAAAGCGTTACGCTCCAAGCCGTGCTTCGCCATCATATAATCGATAAGCTCCTCACGCTCTTTCTCGTTATGCGCTAAGGTATATACCGCACGGTATAACGGACGGAACACGATACGCCGCATAGCGTTTATCTCCGCCTCGTTCACGCTCGACAAACGGTTCTCGCCCAAGTACGGGTTCTCATTGTCCGGCACGTCCTCTATATGCTCGAACTCCTTGCCGTATATCGACTTCATCGCCTCTGCTAAGGACGCGGTGTAATCATACACCGCCTCGCGCGCCTGATACATCCCGCTCGCCACTACACGCTCGTACCGCTGACGCGCCGTCTCCTGCCTGTCCTTACGGCGGAAACGCGTCTGTTCGTCTTCTTTGTCCGTGTCGTGGTCGAGCGAGTTGAACGTATCCTCTTCGTTAAGCAATTCTTGCTCCTTTTCGCGCATACGCTCCAAACGCTCGCTCTTCGCCATATCTTCGGCACGCTCCAATACGCTCCCCTCTTTGAGTTTCTTCTCGCTCCGCCATAACAGATACTGTACGTCGCGGGGCGACAAATCCAAACGGAAACCGAGCTTGCGCAACGCCTCGCGCACCGCGCTGACTACCCGTCCCCACCACGTGGGGAGATTGTCATCCTCCGCCGTCTCCGCTAAATACTCGTCCGTCGCTATGTCTATACGCCCGTTATATTTCTCTTTCGCTTCGGCACGCAACCGCTCCCGTATGTCTTCGGGCAACAAACCGAATATGTTCTCCATCGCCTTGCGGAAGTTCTTCTCGCCGAACAACGCCCGCAAACCCTTATGCCCTTTCAGCTCGTGCAACACCGTCCGCGCCGCGTCATCCGCATCGGTAACGTTCGGCATATAGATATATACCTTGCCCGTCTTAGGGTCGTACCAACCCTTTACCGTGTTCTTCCCTCTCCGGCGGTCGCCCTCTATGCGCCGCCGCGCCGCCGCGTTCGTTACCTCGTCGAACGAGCCCACCGTCTCCACCTTGCTGCCCAAACGCTCTTCCAATCCGTGAATAACCTGCGACACCGCCGACGCCACACTGCCCGGAGATGCCGGCTCTTCCGCTTCTTCCTCTTCACTATCTTCTATGCGGTAAGAGTTATCGTCATCGCCTGCGTCATCATCGTCTTCCTCCGCACGTCTGATATCGTTAATATCCACGCCTTGTATACCGGCATCCATTTCCGCGTACTTCTTCTCCTTTTCTTCCAGCTCCGTCTTCATCTTCTTTGTGTAATCATCAAGGCGTTTCTTGGCTTCGGCGAGTTTGTCGGCATCTTCAAATGGTTTCCCCTCGCGCTGTTTCAATGTAGCCAAGTCTTTCTTGACGGTTTCCAGACGGTCGGCATACGTCTGTTGCTCCCCACGCAACCTCTTGCCCGTCATCACGTTATCGAGGATGTCCTCTATCGCGCCTTTCACGAAGCCCCGACTGCCGGGATTAAAGTCCTTTATCGCCAATTCGGGGCAGGAATACGTTACGACGCGCGTAACAACCGTTTGCAAGCTGTTGTCTTTGTAGCCCGTTGTTTTCTTAATACGTGTGTTTATCTCAAAGTCAAAGCCCCCGATATTAACCCGTATCGTTTCCTTCCTCTCGCGGTCTCCGTACGAACGGCGTATTTCATCGACTATTCCATTTATCTTTTCGTTGTAGCTCTTGAAGAAATCGCCCGCTTTTTTCCCTCCGGGAGTTACCTTTTGCCCGTCGATTGTTATCTCGCCCGTTTTGTCTTTGCCGTCAACGGCTTTCAGCGCATCGGACAGCTCCGCAAGGCGTTTCTCGCAAGCGGCTATTGCCCGCTCCTGTTTGGGAATGCTGTTGTGAACGTATATCTGGTCGTTCTCGTGCGCCCTGCGTTTCGCTTCATATTTCGTTACGTCGCGTTCCGCCTGATTCTTCAACATGGCGTACTCGCTGCCCGACAGTTGCGCTACGGTGTCGCCGAACACATCCTCGTCCTCTTCCATTACGCGGTTCTCCATAGCGTTCTTCAACAGCTCTTTGCCCCTCATAATGCTTTCAGCGATTGCACCTTTCGTCTTTAACCGTTGGTAGGCGGTAACGTCAAGAGAATCTTCCATACCGAAACGCAGCACACGTACCGGTATGCCCCACTTCTTATGCAGGTTGCCTTGCCGGAGAATACGCCCGTTGCGCTGAGTGTAGTCCATCGGTCGGTTCGGAGCGTCCATATGGATAAGCGTGTGTAACCGTTCCTGCATATTCACGCCCGTACCCAATGTCGCCGTACTGCCCAAGACGACACGTATTTGACCGGCGTTCACCTTTTCGAATATATCCGTCTTCTTCTCCGGTGTCAAACCGGAGCGAATTACTGCCACTTGCTCCGCCGGCACACCCGCATCAATCAACTTGCGCCGTATATCTTCGTACAGATTAAACCCGCTGCTTTTGTTCTGATAGTTATCGGCGAATACCGCCACCGTACCTTGATACGCTTTCGAGTCTTCCAGACTACGCAAAATCTGCCTTACCGCCTCGTTCGTTTTGCTGTCCGGCTCGTCAGGAGCGTCATCGAGTACCAAGCGGGTGTCTATCGCGGCGGCTTTCGCTATGCCGTACATCACCAGCGGAATGTGGCTGTTTTTTTTCTTCTCATCTCTCGACATATGCTCGAACGCCGCCAGTTGCTCACGGACGGTTTTCATCACACTGCGGAACGATGGAGTCTGTTTAACGTAGATGTCGGTCGCCTTACCGCCCTCCATTTCCGGGATTTGCTCTTGCAGGTCGGGGATGTCCCGCGACAGCACGGTATCCGCAATCTCACTCCATATACGCACCAGCTCCGGCAAGTTGAAATAACCTGCGAAACGGTTATTTTCCTTAAACGCCCCCGACGTAGTGAACTCTAACATCTGTTGTATGCTGCCGAAATTGCGCACAAAGTCGTCGAAGTATTGAATACTGTACTCTTTCATCGTATTGGCGGGGAGCAGGTAGCGCATAAACGTCCATATCTCCGCCGCAGTGTTGCTTATCGGCGTGCCGGTAGAGAAGATAACATTCTTGCCCGACGACCTGTCCATCACCGCTTGACATTTAAGATACAATCCCTGCGCTTTCTTGGAGAACGACGAGTCAACACCTCTCACGCCGCGTTGCATAGCGGTGGCGAAACCCAAGTGTTTGTATTCGTGCGCCTCGTCAATAAGAAGAGCATCGATGCCCATATCGTCGAAGTCGGCTACGTCATCCACCTTGCGGTCGAGCATCCGCCGCGCCGCCACTTCCGCATTCCCGCGCGTCTTGGCTTCACGCTTGGCATCGGTCTTTTTTTTCTTCTTCTTCTGTTCCGCGTCAAAGTCCTTCCGTCCTGCCTTGCTCAGAATATCAATCTCCTTCAATACCGACTTTTCTATCCGCGCTATATCCCGCTTGTCCATTTTCGCCGCGCGCATCATTTCCATGACGTGCACGGCTTCTTCAATCTTGCTCTGTATATAGTCTTGTTGGCGTTTCTCGCTGTCGGGAATGGTGTTGAATACGCTTTGGGGGATTATTATCAGATCCCAATCGTTATATTTTATCTTGGCATAAAATGCTTTGCGTTTCTCTTCGGAGTTGTTGCCTTTGTCAAGCGTCAGAATTTTTGCATTAGGGTATAGGCGTTTCGCGCTCTCTACAATCTGCCCCGTTGTGGCGTTCTGTACAACGAGCATAGGTTTGCGGGCAGTACCAAGACGACGCATCTCCATTGCCGCAGATATAAGCGTGAATGTCTTGCCACTGCCCACCTCGTGAGCCAATAAAGTGTTGCGCATCGTACAGCGTATCGCCGCCGCCGCCTGATGGGGACGCAGTTTCACCGCGTGCGATGCACCGTCAAAATGTTCCGGCGCAAACTCCGCCGGCGTTTCTTCCGGAACATAATTGTTGAAACTATCGTTATACCGCCGCTCCATCGCCTTTGCCATGTCGGGGTCCGTTAGCATCTTTTGTCGCGCCCACTCCTTAAAGCTGTCTCTAATTTCTTCAATGCGGGAGGCGCATTCGGCGGTGGCGGTCGGGTCGAAGAATGTAAAACCTTTTGTTGCCTTCGAAACGGTAATGGTCTTGTTCTGCATTGCGGCGGCTATCAGCTCCGTACCATATATAACCTTATCGCACATCTCGCTCCTTACGGCAAGTTGCCGGTTCTTTTCCGTCGCTATGGCAAGCGGACGGCGGGAGCCCCTGTTATTATAATCGGATGTTGGGTAGACTATCCACGTGCCTCCGGCATTATACACCTCTACGTCAATATCGGTTTTTTCCTTAAAGAAGTCAACGTATAGTTGCGGGTCAATATACGATGAGCCAAGCGAAAACTCTATCAGATGAGCGGGAATGTCCGGCGGGATGACTTTTTGCAACTCTCGTATGTTCTTATCATAGCGACCGTCCTCGTTGTTCTCCCGTGCCTGTCGCAACTTCTCCCGTACGTTGCCGCTCAGGTATCGAAAGCCAACCTCTACCTCCCTGCTGACGGGGTCCTCGAAACCAAGACCGCTGTCCAAAATCGCGGACTTAACGGCTTCTTCACTTTTGCCTAAATGGTCGGCAATATAAGGCAGGTCTATGCGCCCGAACTTATAAATGCTTGTTATAACACCCTCGCGCTCGTATTTCGGTTTGGGGTTGCTTGCCTTCTCTACAACGCGCTTGGTGAATATATCTCCTTTCGTAAACGTCTGCAAGCGGTTGCCGTCTTTATCGTTGTATTCTTTCAACGACTCCAATGCCGCAACAGACGAATAATCTATGTCGTCCTTCAAGAATGATATTGCCGGGTTCTTTTGGAAATGACCATAGGTATCAACAAATTCATCATACGCGGCGTTGAGCTTGTCGAGCAACGGTTGCAACCCTTTGTCATCCGCGTGTTCCGCCTGATACGCCAATACGTCATCAACCGCTTTCTTTATCGCCGCATAAGCCTCAAAACACTCTCTCTTTGTGTGTCCCTTTACTTTGTTGGCGTTCGCTTGAAGCGGTATTGCCACGCCCAAAGACGCAATACACAACTCGCCCTTGTCGTTGACAAACATACTGCCTTCTCTTACGCCCTTGCCCAACTCTTCGTAAACGGCAGACGCGGCTTCTTCCGTATCCGCCGCCGCAAGAGTGCCGAGCTCCATATTAGAGAAAGACGCCGCCCACTTTTTAAGAAGTTCTTCCTGCGATATTCCCTTTTCGGGATATAGCCCTTTGCTCGCCGGGCGGTAAGTGTCCCCTTTCTCCACACCAAAGTACATTTTGCCGCCCATATTCTCCGGGTGAGAAGCGAAGTAGCTGTTGTATGTCAGTTGCAGGGGGCGCGTCTTCGTCTCCACTTTCCCTCTGCTGTCCGTTTCCTCATACTCATACACCACCGTCCGCTCGGATATTGTGCCGTTTACGTCAATCGCCGCAGGAGACTTCTGCCTGTTCGTTCGTTTGCGGACAACAATAATGTCGCTCGTTGCCGACGTGCCGCCGAACGTCTTGTTGTTCATCCTAAACGCACCGATAAAGTCTGCATTACCCTCGCTCGTTACCCATTTCCGAAGCGCCACCGAGTTGTCGAGAGTGCCGCTTGACGTAATGAAGATGCCGATGCCGCCGTCGCGCAACTTGCGTATGTTCTTCGCTATGCAGAAGTCGTGGATGTTGCCGAAGCGGGTCGACAAATCTTTATCGCCCGAATCATCAAACACGTGAAGTCCCGTAACGAACGGCACATTGGTGATTGCAAGGTCAACGCTCCCGTTACGCACCCGCGTATTTTGGAAACCTTGTATGTTTACCGTAGCGTCGGGATAAAGCAATGACAATATCTGCCCTGCGGTCGGGTCAATCTCCACCGCCTGAATATTGCTGTTCCCGCTAATCTCCGACGGCATCAAACCTAAAATATTGCCTATGCCCGCGCTTCCTTCAAGAATATTGCCGCCCTTAAAACCTAATGCCTTTGCAACATCCCACATCGCATCAATAACGCTCGCGGGGGTGTAATACGCGCTGTTGATGCTCATTGCCGCCGCCTCAAAGCCGTCATCGCCGAGCAACTCTTTTAACTCATCACGATAGGGGTTCTTCGCCTCCATCCAACCGGGCTCTTTGAACGCCTTGCCCAAGCCGCCCCAACCGCTGAACTTACGCAGTACAGCCATCTGGCTTGGCGTCGCTTTCTTGCCTTTTTCGGTAAGTTCTTGCGCCAGCCGGATGGCTGCGATGTTTGCTTTAATACGGGCATCCACGCCCGTAGGAGCGCAATCAGTGCCGCGCTCCACGTGGTTGTTCCCGGAGTTCTTTACGAGTTCCAGATGTCCGCCGGTGTCCAGCACGCCTTGCGGTACTCCTCCATCTCCTGCTCCTTCTCCTCCTCCGTCATCTCCTCGACGGTCTTGCCCAGACGTTTCGCGCCCTCTTCCAGTATCGACTGTTTCGTTATTACTTTCGGGCGACAATCCGCCGGTGCGAACGACATTAGTTCTTCCAGTGTCATCGTTTTCTTGATTGTTAATAGGTTTCGGGGCAATATTACCCGGTTGCGAAGTTACATTACTTTCCCCGCTCGCTGCACTTTCGGCAGGCTTGTTTGTGCTTTCTTGTGAATTTTTAAGAACGCTAACACTTTTTACCACCTGCCGGGCGAAGTCGTGCGCCGCTTGCTCGCTGCGTATCATATACCCGCCCGCATTTTTATCGTACCAGCCTACTTGCCCTCTGCCTTTATTCCTTGCAAGCGCGTCGGCTTTCTTCTTCTGCTCGTCGGTCAGGGGCTTGTTGAACTTTACGAGGTATGTGTCAAGCGTCCTGCCGTTCTTGTTCGTGTACGGCTTTTTCTCCACCGTATAACCGAGCTTCTTTGCCGTCTCCGCTTGCGCCACTTGCTCCGCCACTTGCTCCGCCTGTTGCTCCGCCTGTTGCTCCGCCTGTTGCTCCGCCACCTTGTCCGCCGCCGTCTGCAATACGTCTTTATGGTCTTTGTCGAAGTTGGTAACGTCAAACTTGCTCACCTCTTCGTATGGTGTCATCTGCTTGTCTATTCCCGCCTCTATCATCTCCGGCATATCGCGCGCGCCGTTGTACATCGCTTTCAGATAAGGGCGCACCTTATCGCCTAACGCGGCAATAACATCTTTCGCGAAGTCGATAAACTTCGGTATGTTGCGCTCTAATTTGCCCATCGCATACTCCGCCATAAGCGTAAAGAGTTCCGGGTCGATGCCCAAATTGAGATGGTACAGCTTCTCGATGATGCGCTTGCGCAGCTCTTCCATCCGCTCATCGCTCACGATATACTTGTGTTCCGGCTCTTCCTTACTCTCTTCCTTTATTTCCTCTTTGCCGGTGTCCTTTGTTTCTTCTTTTGTTTCTTCTTTTGTTCCCGTTTTCTTTTCTTCCGTAGCTACGCCGGTTGTCCCCTCCGGCGCATTTTCCGGCGTATTATCCGCATTTGTGTTTGTTGTATCGGGATTTGTGTTTGCAGGAGTCTCGGGCGTTGTCGTTTGCGCCGCTCTTCTTTGCGGGGTCTCGGCGACGGCTTGCCAGAAGTCCGCCTTTGCTTGTGCCGCCGCGAGGGCGCGCTCGGCATCAGCAACCGCAGTCTCCGCGTCCGCCACCGCCTCGCTCGCCTTGTTTCGGTTGGCTATCATCTCCACCGGCGTTGCGCCTACCGGCGAAGACGTTACTTCTTCTAACTTCTTCTTCGCCTTAGTCAGCGTCCCTTTCGCCGCTGTCAATGTCTTTTTTGCCGCGTTTGATGCCTCGCGCGCACTGCCCGCCATTGAGTTGGCTATATTCACGGCAAAACCGGCATCGCCGCCGCTCTGCTCCGTCAGCGCGTCAAATGCAACGTCGGGACTTGGCGCACTCTCGTATATCGGGTTGCCGTCCGCGTCCGTCTTTAATTGACTTAACGCGCTCTGCGGCTGTTGTGGTTGTTGCTGTGGCTGTTGCTGTTGCTCCGTCTGTGGTTGTGCCGTACTTGCCGGTGCTGCGGTTGTCGGTTGTTGCTGCTCTTCGGGGATTACCGCTTTCGCAAACTCTTCTTTGGTAAAGGAATAAGGTTTCGGTATCTCGTCGTCCGTATGAATGACAAACGTATCGCCGGTGTCCTGCACTATCGTGCCGCTAAGCTTGTTCCCGTCTTTATCTTGAAATGTTACCTTGTCCCCGACCTTGTATTCCTTCGGCTGTGGTTGTTGCTGTTGCTGCGGCTGCTCCGTCTGTTGCGTCTGCCCTTGTTGCTCTTGCGTCTGCTCCGTTTGTTGCTCACTGCTCTCGCGAATAATCGCGGCAAAATCATCGCGGATAGCTTGCGCCGCTTTCGCCATCTCCGACTGCTTGAACGCCTCCGCATCGTTTATCTCCTCATCTATCGACGTGATGTCCCCCGCCGATACCATCGTTACCGCTCCCGTCTGTGCGTCCGCAACGCACACCGTGTTGGAAGACGCGCCGATATTCACCGTGCCGTCCTCGTTCTTAACAAGCATGCCGCTGACAACATACGCGGCGGAACCATCGCGTTTTAGCGTAACACGTTGCATTTTGTTGAGCGACTTCCCTTTCTCGTCTACAAGCGTCAAACGGTCGTACATCTGCCCTACATTCCGCGCCATCTGCTCCGCCGTGTCGTTCGCGCTCGTCTGCATACCCTTGCACACCTCCGAAGCGTGTACGTATTTCACCGCCGCCTCGTATAAGTCCCAAGAGAGCGACGGATTCGAGATTATCTCGTTTTTTATCTGCCGTAGCGTCCGCACCGGGTCAGCGTCAAGGTCGTCTATCGTTTGTTGTCCGAGTTTCTTTACCGCTTCAGCCGCCGTCTGATTATATGTTTGCGCCGCCGCACGCATACTCTCCTTGTTGCCGCTGTCGTAAAAGTCATAACCGGTATTAAACGCATTCTGTGCGCGGGTTGTCTCATCCGTTAGCGCAAGACCCATCTGCCCGACAGTCATCGTGGCGTTGCACGCTTCCGCCCCGCGCATCTGCATTGACTTCTGCACATATTGCAACATTGCAGCTTTCTGCTGTTGGGATAAGGTCTTGTCCCGGAACATACCGAGCAACGCCGCCTGTGATGCCGCGCTATCCTTATTATCTACCGCTTGTTTGAATTTCTCCCATACATCCGCCCTATTCTCCCCGAACGCTTGCATACCTATTGCGTCCGCCGAAGCGAGTTCTTTCTTCAATTGCCGCGACGGCGACGTATGAGAGAAATAGCCGGCAGTGTGTGCCGCAGAGAAGAACCCCGACATAAGGGAAACACCTAAGAATGTATCCCAGTTGTTGCTAAGGTTGAACACGCCCGTGTCTTTGTCGGTATCCATTGTTTGGTCTCCAACCAACAAAGCATTGGCAATATTGCCCAGCACCTCTTCCGAATACTCGCCGAACATACCGTTCCATTTTGCGGAATGTTCGAAGTTCTTTAATGTTTGCACCCAACCGACGGAATTAACCCTATTGATAAACCCGTCAATAAGTTTCTCCGCTTTGCCGCGTGTTATAGCCCCCAAGCCTTTCTTAATTCCTTTGCCGGCAAGCCCCGCCAACGGTTCAAGGTACTCGCCCGCCATCTCCGACCAGTTCTCTATCGTTCGGTCGGTAAACGCTTTATATGCCGCCGTGCCGACGGTTACGCCGTCTTCCGTGCCGCCGAACGTTATTGTTCCCGTCTCGCGGTCGTAAACCGGGTTCACGTTGCCAATCATCCGTTCGTATGTGTTCCCCACCACGCCCGGCATGCCGGTGGTTGCCGACATTGCCGCCGCGCCGGCTACATCACCCGCGCCGCGCACCAAAGCTTTCTCCGCTCCGAACAAAAGCTTGTTGCCACGTGTACTTGCTTTTAGCGCACGCTCGCCGTACCGCTCCAACATCCGCTCGGTATACGTTGCCGCTGATGCCGCTCCGCCTTTGGCAAGGAGTTGTTTGCCCTCTTTCGTTATAAGGTTCTTGCCGTATTTCTTTAACGCATACGAGACAAACTTCTTCGCCGCGTCCTCGCCGATGCCCGCCATAGGGTTTGCTATCATCTCCGCCATAAACGGCAACGACTGCCCCGTAACCTGACCCGCCTTATATCCGCGCCCGACATTACCGGCAAACTGCGAAGAGTATGCCGTCTGCACCGCCATTGCGTCAAGCAACCGTTGTTCCCCCTGCGACAACGGTTCCCCCTTATCGAACTTCTTTATTGCTTCATACGCAAGTTGTTGTTGATCCATATCCGTCGCGCCGAACGTCCACGTGTTCTTATCCGTTCCGGTCTGCCATAAACCGCGCGCCGCACCGCCAAAGAACGTACGCTCCATATAGCTGCCCTCCGTGTTATGCACCGTCTCTTTAACGAGACGCTCCGTATCGCGCAAGATGTTATCAGCATACGAAAGCATACGTCTTTCCTTGTCGCGCGGCAACGCGCCCCTGTTTTTGTTCGTCCTGTACGCTATACGTTCCAGCCAGTCCATCCCAGACTGCGCCTCTTTGTTGTTTGCCCGAACTTCTTCCTTGTTCTGTGCCGCTTCGCTTTGCACGACGGAACGCATATCGCCCAAGATATTAAGCACTGCACCTGCGCCCTTGTTCTGCGCCGCCTGTTCACGGTAATACTCGTCTTCAAGTTCGCCGTTCGACATCTCCGGCGACGAGCCTCGCTCGTTGCGCCACGCTTCGTGTCCGGGAGAATGATGCGCATAGTTTTGCGACCAATCCTCCGCCGCTTCCGACGGATACTCGCGCTTGTTACTCTCCCGACCCCGCTTGCTCGCAGTCATCAACTCTTCCGGTTGCTTGTAACGCGGAGCTTCCGGCACGACGCTCTCGTTCGGCTGGTCGGTAAAGCCGTATTCCTCTGCATTGAACGTTCCTGAACCGAAGTCAAAGGGTGCACTTGCCGGCTTGGATTGTTGCGGTTGCGTTTGCACCTGCGGCGGTGTCTGCACGACAGACGAGGATGTGCCGAAGCCTAAGTCCTTGCGGAACTCATTATAATCACTCGGCAACCTATAACCGAGCTTGTTGAGTGAGTCATAGATACCTCTCACATACGACGAGTCGGATTGGGCTTTTTTCTCGAAATCCTCATACTTTGCCGGCAATTCATAGCCGTGCTTTGCGAGAGACTGATAACAGTTCGATAATGTTATTCCGTCCATAATCTTTCTTTAATCTCCGACTTTTGGTCCGTTCGGGTTCAACACACCACTTTCCGCTCTTGATGTACTTACATTCGTATTTCTCCCGCCTTTTCCCACAGTGTTTAAGACGCGCGCATTGAGTTGGTCCAAAGTCATCGGCACAGGCTCGCTATTACTACCCCGAAGCGCGGGATAATTGTCGTACCCGGTGATTGTTACTTCGTTCCCGTTTATATCCGTATACTTGCCGCCATCTTTGTATCTCTGCATATTCGGCACGGTTGTCCGCTTGTTGTGGGATTGTTGTTCATATTTTGCTTGCGCTAATGCTTCTTTTTCCGTCGCATAGTATTCAACAGTGCCGTCATAACGATATACGGCGTATTTGCCATCGGCGCTCGTAACCCGGAAACCTTCCGAGTCGTAATAGTCGCCGTCATCCCCCTTTTGCACGCTCACGCCGTGCCGGCTGAGGTTATTTATCTGCGCTTGATTGAGTTTGTGCGCGTCGTCGTATTGTCGTTGCCGGTTGTTAGCATCAGTCTCCGCCGTGCTTGCGTTCGCCGCCGCGCTCCTTACGTTATACGGCTGCAGCTCTTTCTTGCGCGTTTCGTCCGCGCCCAGAAGTTGATTCTCGTAATCCTTTTGCGCCAGATTGGCGAGGTATTGCTGGTAGGTCAACCGCCAGTTGCGCTCGTTGGCGTTGTGCGCCTCGTCAAGTTTTTTGGCATTTTGCGCTCCCTGCGCCCATTTGTCTTTTGCCGCCGCGCGTTCGGCTTCCATCTGTTGCCAATAGGGGGCAACATGCGAGGTGAGCGTCTTTGTGTCTTGTTTATATGCCGACGGCGCGTACTTGTTCGTATAATAAAGGTTTGCCAAAGAGGAGAGTCCGTCGGCAACCGCCGCCAATACGCCGATGTTGCGCACGCGCTTCTGCCGTCTCTGATACGCCTCGTCGCTCTCTATCGGGTTGTCCCGGTTATACTGCTCGGTGTAACTCTCGTGGTTCGCGTCGCCGTTGATGTCCTCGTCGGTGAGTACGTTCTGCGGCGGTGCGTAGTGTGGTTGCGGTGTGGTGGGTGCTGCTCCCGTGTCTGCTCCCGTGTCTGTATTTTCGCCTGCGTCTGCGCCGGTTGCTGCGCGCGTCTGCTCGTCGTCTATCGTCGTTGCCATAACTTATAATCTTGCACTTTTATTAAACGTTGTTATTAATTCTGTTTTTCCCCGCATTTGAGAGGTCGTAATCTCTATATCGCAGAGCGGGGTTCGACGTGTAGTCTTCCACCGTTGCCGCGTTTGTTGCTCCCGTTGTTGCACTTGTTGCCGGGGGGGTTACTCCCGTTGCTCTTGTTCCCGTCCCCGCGTTACTGCTGCCGCTTGCCATTGCCGCCGCTTGGAACAGACTGCCGGCGGCGTTGCCTACGCCCTGCACCGCGCTCGCAATGTTCTGCGCCCGCTGGTATTCAACGCCCGCTTTCTGTCCTAAAAGTTCCCGTTTGTTCGTCTGATAGTTCTCCTCTATCTTGTCTTTTTGCGCTTCGGCATTTGCCGCTATCTGTGAGGTTGCGTCTGCAAGCGCCGCTGCGTTCTGCGCTTTGGTTGCCGCCGTGCTTTCTTCCGTGCCGCCCTGCACCGCCTGTTGTCCCGCCATTGCACGGTTGCGGTTCTTAATATAATCTTCCGTCTGTGTGAGGATGCGTTGCGCGTCGGCACGTTGCGTCGCGTCCTCGTTCATCCGTCGGTTATACCAGCTCTCATTCTCCGATAGCTCCTTGTTGATGTACTTGTTAGCCTTCTTCGACGCCTTGCTCGAGGCTATGCCCCCCGCAATGCTGCTCCCAATGCTTGCCGCAGCACCTATCGCGCCTATGATCAACGGCAATATACACTCCTGCACGCCGAAGTCGCCGCGCAAAACCGTAGATAAAAATAAATCCGTCATATACTTTACTGTCTGAATTTGCGGGCAAATATAAACACGAATAAAGCAATTTAAGGGTTATCCGTTAATGAATGCCATATAAAAGCCCCGCTATTCTCGCGAACGGCGGGGGCTTGTGTTAAACATTCTTAATGGCGAGAAAATAATTCGCTTTTTTTCTTGTAAAGGTAACGCAATAATGTTACCTTTGCATTTCAAAATAAACAACTAACAAACAAACTACAAGATTATGAAATTCGTAAAAGTACATTTGGTGAACAACGACAACGACAAGACCTTTTGGCAGTCGCGGTTTGATGAATTCGGCGTAAAAGCATACAGGCACGACGAGCCTGTGAAGCCACATTGCACATACATTGTCGGCGGCGACGATGACGTCGACGGGTTCTTGGCGAAGTACGGGCGACGTTCGCAGATGCAAATAGATGCACGTTCGCAAGAATTCGACGCGACGATATTCTATGAGTTCATTGAATATATGCACCAATCGATGATGCCGGAGTGGTTAAGATGACGCTCACAGAATATTACAGACAAGTTTGCGCAGCACCGACACCTCGTCAAGCACTTATGGCACGCCTACAAGAGGCGACGGGCGCGAGTATGCAGACTGTGCGCACGTGGTGCGAAGGGCGTAAGGTGCCGCGTCGCGAAACCCGAACGAGGATTGCGGAACTGCTACATTGCGATGCGGCGGTTTTGTTCCCGAGCATTTCGAAAGAAAAAAAGTGATTTAGTTTGCACGATTTGGAAATTGCATTACCTTTGCACTCATCACGACGAGCAAGTCGTGCTTACGTGGTAAGATTGTAGAAAATCTTTGCCGGCATTGATTAAGTTCTTTGCCGGTTTTTTATCAGAAGTCGCTCTCGGTCAGCGTCCGTCCGAGATGCGGCAACCGCGCACCCCTCTTCACCGTCTTGGGTAACTCCATTTGCTCGAAGCAGACATACAAACCGATGGCGCGCGTCATCAGGCGGTCGTCGTGTCCGCCCGGCGGTGCGGCGTACTGCCCGCGCTCGTTCTGTTCGTACACCGCAAACTCGTCTAACGTCCCCTCGTCCCTCTCAATGTAAGCACCCTCTCTTATGATACGTTTCAGAGATTCTATCACCGCCGCCTTTGTCCGCGCGTTCGTATGGAAACCAATCTTTCGCGGCGCGTGCTTGATAATGTCTTCCGTGCTTTGCTCCCGGTAATATAGGTTCGGGTATATGTCCCCTATCAGCTCCAATACGTAATACGAGCTGCCCGCCATATTCGCGCCTACGCCGCCGTTACTCTCAATCGTGTTGCTCTCAATAACTAGCAACGAGTTATTATACCACGTCGCAATACGCGCCGAACGCCACGCTAATAAGTCCATATCCGTGCGCCCTCTCCATTGCGCCACAACTACCGGTCTGCCGCCGCCTGACATCATCAATCTGTCAAATACTACTATCACGGAATAGTCCGCCTTGTTGGAAATACCCCTGCCCGGGTCAACAACAGTTAGATACCTGTCCGTTATAACGGACTCCGCGTCGTCCTCTTCCGGCTCTTCCCAAACGGACAAACAGCCTGACGGGTCTTTACGGAAATGCAAACACTCCATACACGCCTCGCCCTTGCTCTCCTTGCCGTCCAGCTCCCCAATCATAACAGGCGGTCGGCACGTCTTTCGGAATTTATCAACAAGAGAATGGCTGAATACCGTCGCTTTCGTATGCGCGAAGCTCTCGGCATCGTCCGTCGGATACTCCCGCGCCATGTCGTCGTGCGAGGAGAACTTCTTTCGCTCCTCGATATACCATGCAATATGTTCTAACGTTGCGCCTTTCTCCCATAACCACCAAAGATACCTGCCCGGCTCTTCGCGGTCGCTCTCCGTGCGGTCGCTCTCCATCCCGTTAATCAGCTTCGCCGCAAACGCAACCTTGTCCTCTATATTCAAACGGTATATCTCTATCTCGTGCCAACCGACGAACACGGGTTTATATTGGCTACTTCCGTTCTTCGCCGCTAACCACTCCCCATGAAAGAAGTCTCCCGTGCGCTGTGCCGTCGATTCCATCACTATCATTGTGCCGGGCTTGTAAAGAATACCCCCCGCCGCGCTACGGACAATGTCCTCCGGGTCTTTCCCGTCGGTACGTTTCCATGACGCAACCTCCGAGAAGTGGGCTAATGTATGCGACGAGCCTCTGCACGAGTCGGGATGTTCCGCTGTGCCGATCTGTATGTTACACTTCCTCTGCGGTATGTGTGTAATGTTCCGGCTGTTTCCAACCGGTCGAAATTTCACATCGCCGAAAGGTATCTTTTCGCCAATCGGGTATAACGCTTCCGTCGGATAATTAGCTATGACGCGGCGGAACATAGCCTTGATAGTGTTCGCTGTGTCTAATACCTGCGCGACAATCAGAGAGTTTAGTCCCTTTTCTCTGACAAGCTGCAACCAAGCTATATATATCTGCGTGAGGGTTGAGCCGCCCCATTGCCGAGCCTTGTCTATAATGACACGTATCGGGACATTACCCAACCGTTGCTCCTCGAACACCGCCGCGAGTTTCCTTTGCGGTGAATTAAGACAAAAAGGTATCTCTTCGCCGCCCGTCTTGTTACTAATTGTTACTAATTCGGCGCACCAAAAAGCGAAATCGTACCGGCGGCGGATGCGCGTTAACAGCTCCGATGCGTACGCCCGTAACGCCTCGCCCTCTTCCTTTGTCGACGGCTGAATGCAATCGGTAATATATTTCGCTATGCTTCCAGCGTTAGCCACTCGCTCCACTAAGGGTACTTTCAACATCTGTAGCGGCAACCATTGCACCGGCAAATCATAATCATCAATGACAACCCTTTCTCGGTTGAGGATACTGCCCTGCCCCGTTATGGGGTTGAAAACCGCGAATAAACGCGCCCTGCGGCGTTCATTCTCTTCTAATATAGAATTTACCGTCCCGCTCATTTTCTTTCGCTCCTCGCGCGTTTTCTGTGCCTTGACAATATAACCGCCGCACTCTCCGGCGTTAAGTAAAATCTCGGTGCGCGCTGTTTAATAACCACGCGCACCGCATGCACTAACGAGTAACGCGGCTCGGTGGCTCTTAACGCGCAGACGCGCCGCCAAATCTCAACAAACATCTCCCGTTTGTTCTTCGCAAAACAACTCAACCGGTTGCCGCGCTTCATCTGACGGATAATACGTACCGCCCGGTGTTCCGATACCCAGAAACGCGCGCTCGGAACATTCACCGCACACTCCATCAGCTCCGCAACCGACGTTTGACGGTTGCATTTCATGCACTCGTCAAACGCGCGTGCAAGGTCAGCATCACGCTCCCGTATATATTCACATCCGTCTCCTTTTCTCTTCATCAATGCGCGCATTAATAGTTCCACACTACTCCCCGCAAAGGGTTTTCCATCTTTTCGAGCCTCTATTTAACATTTCGTATCTGTAAATGTTAATTGTGAAATTCATAGCTATAACAATCATTTCCGATGCTTGTTAGTAGTTTCTGCCGCAAAAATAAGCAATTCATAATTACAAATACGCAATTATAACACAAAAAAACCGCCGTATTTTAACAATACGACGGTTTCACATCAGCACGCTTATTCGTCGGGCGTCACAATCGGCGAATGCTGTAAGTCATGACATCATCTGTGAACGAATCGTCGCCGCGTTTGTACATCACACAATCGTCAAAATACCAGCCCGGTCCTTCATACCATTCCGGACTGTCCGCACCGACGGGTTCGTCTATCTCCTGCATGAGTTCTCTAATCTCCTCGTCATCACAGAAGTACCATGATAAATGATGATCCGCGTACTCCTCCAGTAAGCTCAACGCCTCAGAATGTGAATAGCCATAGCCGTCACAATCATCGTGTATCCATTCAATGGGGGTCGCCATATTCTTTTTCAAAACTTTGCCGCCGTTATAATACTCAAGCGCATGATACGGGTCGCACGTTGCTACAATCATATGACGTTCTTCTGTGTTCTTGCTCTTCATAAATCGTTCCTTTCTATTCGTACTTTACAAAATTAATCACTTCCCCTCGTTTCACTCCTCTATTCCCTCCAAATCATCGCGCCAAACGTCGGAAAGCGCTCCGGCAGTAATCAGTAAGCCAAGCGCGAAAACTTTGCTTAAAACGAAAACTAACGCACTCTCCGCGCCTGAGACGGCGAGCAATAAGCCTGCCGCGCCTAATGCGCCTATGATCAGTAAATGTGTATTCATAACTGCTCCTCCTCCTCCTCCTCTAATGTATTAATAAATTCTTTCTTCGTAATCAGCCCCGCCTTGTCGTTGCAATGTGCATAATGCTCTCGCTTCGCCGTTACATAAGCAAGAGTCACTGCATAGAATAATGCCGTCGTCGGTATGCTGCCAATGCCGCAACCGTTCACCTCTACACTGAAACGTCCCGGTATCTCCTCTACCACAAAGATGTTAATCCCGTCCGCTTTCGCGCTCTTAATCGTTTGCGCCACCGTCTCCATCAGATCCGCGCGGTTGTAATAATACCTTGCCATAATTGTCTCTGTTCATTGATGATGCTTATCCAACAATACATAAGCGAAACTAACTACAAAAGGCAATGCCTCCAATGGAATGTCGCAAATGCCTCTGCCTTTCACCTCTACACTGAACACTCCCGGCTCATCCTCAACCACCAAGATGTTCACACCGTCCGCTTTCGCGCTCTTAATCGTTTGCGCCACCGTCTCCATCAGATCCGCGCGGTTGTAATATCTTTCCATAATTGTCTCTTTCTGCTCCCGATAGTTAATTAATTATTGTTAGCACGTTAACACACCACAAGTCAACAATGCCGGTCCGTCCCTTTTGTATGAGTTCGGAAAACTCTTCACTGTTCATAGTAGTGCCGGAACACTTTCCATAACGTTGCGCCAAAATCTTCACGTTCTCACCTGTGTAAGTAGGATAGATGTCAACTATCTTATAATTCAACTTCCTGCCGACAAGGTTATACTCCGTTTCCGGGTCTTCTATATACGGGCGCGGGTTTTCATCAAAAAAGTGCGTGCAAACACGTAGCCTCTTTCCTATTAATTCCTGCGCCCCTTTCTCTACAAGCTCCGTTACAACTCTCGTTGCCGTCTCTCCGGCTGTCTGTTTGTTCGTCTTCATAATTCTCTAATAGGTTTAATGGTTTGTTATTTTTGATAGTGCAAAGGTAAAACCATTATCTTACTCTTGCAAGAGTTAGGGTAGTATTTAACACTAACTTTAACCTTGCTTAATAAGATTAGGGCTTTACTTAATGGATGTTGGTAAATGTTAAATGGTACGTTTGCATTATTTAATAATGTTCTGTGTTGACGTTGTAAGGAAATAGTATACCTTTGCCGACGAAAACTATAACATTATATCATTATGGACATTTCGCGGATAATGTATGAGAAGCGAGTGAACAAGGCTGAGCTCGCCCGGCGGATGGGAATAACAAAACAGAGTATTAATGCGGCAATGCAAAACCCTACGGAAACAACAATCAGGCGGATGGCGGACGCTCTGGGGGTTGAGGTCTGGGAATTGTTCGCCGACGAGGAAACACGCGAAAGAGGACTGCACGGACAAGGGCTGACTTGTCCTGTGTGCGGCTCTCCCCTGCGCGTTGATGTGATCACATTCTCTCCCGCGCCTGACGCAAAGGACTAACGCAAAGGACTAACTCCCGACGGTTGTCCGTTCGCCGGCGTTTCCCGGTGTGCATAACAAACACCACTGCCGCCGGGAAACTGCACACGCGCCTGGCTGCGCAAACGTTTGCACAATATAGGGCAACGCCGGGCGTGTCGGTGCAGGGACTACACGGCAACTGCGCAAACGTTTGCACAACTCCCGGCACGCGGGGGAAACAATACCCCCGCCGGTCTTAATCACACAACGCTCCCGACAACTCTCCTTGTGCGCCCGTCCCGGCACTTCGCGTTTAAGGGGTCTCTCGTTCGCTCTGTTGCGTTTTTCTTGTTCGGGCGTGTAGTTATAGGTCGGGGGTTGTAAAATGCGCTTAAATCGCAAATTTAACACACTGCCGGCAAAGGGCAAAGAAAACCCCGCCGCGTATCACTACGAAGCGGGGGAATTTTTTATAGAATATAAGAAGACACAAAAACCACGCTAATAGTTAAACCACTTCATCGCCGTCTCCTTCCCGTTTCGGACTATTGTCCCAAAACCGTAACGCCGCCTTAACCGTCTCCTTCTCGTCCGCCGACAGGGGCAACCCGTACTCAATCTTGATTGCCAACGCCCCCGCCGTTTGAAAGGTCTTCTCCAATACGCCCGGACAAACAGCATCAATGCACCGCAACTTCGTAACCATCTCGCCAATCGCGCGCCCCCGCTCTTTGTACATCTCCGACAAGAGGTCAACACTCTTAAAGCCCCTCGTCGCCGACGAAAAAGCAAGGATAAAGTCGCGGGGGTCGTCATAACTCGCCCCGACTACATCATACACGTCGTTTAATAACCGCCACGCATCCGGGTTAATCGTTTCGCCCGTCGCGCATAATACATCGTGTTTCGTTATCATATCGTTATAAATTAGAAATTTGAAAATAACATCATCCGTCGTACTCCTCTATCGCCATACTCACAACGCCGGGATTGTAACGGATGTCCAACAGCTGCTCCTCGCCCATGCACATCTCCTGCGTAAAGTCGGCACGTATAATACGCACCAACGGCAACCATATGTTCCGTTTCCGCTCCTCGTCGTTCGTCAGTATTCCGTAGTCGCCGAACACAATACGCAGGAGCGCATCGTAAAAGTCCCAAGCCTCGCCCAAGTAACTGCGGTCTTTATTCGCCACCGCGAACAACGCCGGTAACCGATAAACACAACCGATACGGGGACAACGCTCTTCCCGTCAAATATCTTTCTGCCTGCCATATTCAACCTCGTCCTCCGCGTCCGTTTTCGCCTCGCGCAATATGCCGTCGGCACGGATGTACTCCTCGTCCGACCAGCCGGCACTGTCCAAATCAACGCGCTCGCGTATATTCATCACCGCTTGCGCCTGCGCCGCTATCGGCACGAACACACGAATAATGTCCGTTGCCCTGCGCACGTCTTTCGCGCTCTTGAAATGTATCTCATTCATAGATTGTTCTCCTTTGCTCTTCGTAAATCAATCAATCAATGTTATGATGTCCAAAGTCGTCCTCGTCGTCCCGGTACGCGCTCCGGATAATCGACACGGCAGAGAACACTACAAACACCACAAGGATAATAACCACCGCAATCATCTTCCGCCCCCTTCCTTCGTCTTCACCTCCATCAACTCGTAGCGCGTAACGATAACCCGCGTCATATCCGTACACTTTATAACGTCCTCGCGTTCGCACCAACCGCGCCGGTAAAGGTGCTCACTCTCCTCGTCGGTCAGCCACAAAGTGCGCCGGACGTTGTGGCTGGAAAGCAACGAAAAGAAATAACCGCTTTCGTTACCCCGCAGTATGTCGGTAATTTTATACAACTCAAACCACGTGCCTTTCGCATATTTGTTCTTCCTCTGGCGAATGCTTATCTTCATTGTCAAATCCGACAACCGCGCCTCCATCTTCTCCAAAGAAATAATCTTCTCCTCTGCCATAACCTGAAAACTTATAACCCGTCCTCCTCGATAATCAACGCAATCAGCATTAACTCAATCGTATACAACGCGAGAAAAAACGTCGCTTGCCAGCCTGTCGTTCTAATCACCATAATTGCCAAGAATGCCGCCGCAACAGCGAACATCAGCAACGTAATACGTCCTAACCACTTCATACCTGTTTATCTTTATCAATCAGCCTGATAATCGGCTCTGATATGTAAATCTCTTCAAACGCCGTTTCTTTCCCGGCGAAAAAATCTCTCGTCTGTTCAAAAGTGAGGGGTACGCGCACCTTGTCGCTCTCGTCGCATAAAATATACGGCGGCGGCAAAATCGGTATATTCCCGGTCGCAACATTCCGGTATTCCTCCAACGCGTCCTCGTCCTGATATACATCCGCGACGGTAAACTCGAAGTCCGCCACTTCGGTATGCACGGCAATCCTCTTGCCGATTAACTGCGCCTTAATCCACTCTTCATTAATCATACTTGTTTATCGTTATTCGTTATCAATTTCGCCGTTCCGACATTTATCCAAAGGTCTCTTATACAAACCTCTTTGCCCGCGAGCAAGTCCGCCGCCTCTTGAAACATTAATGCAAACTCCATCG
>JAJPZE010000096.1 GCA_021204565.1 Prevotella sp.
TTCACGTTACGGCAACCTATAAGCGCATAATAAAGCAGATACGCGAGCATGGCGACTATAAGCCAATAACTGCCAACGTATCCGATAACGGGAACAAGCAGATTCTCCTGTATCAAGGGCATCACGCCCCCGCCTACAACAAGCATCATGAATATTCCCGACGCCTGCTCTGTATATTTCCCGAGACCTTCGACGCAAAGATTAAAGATGCTCCCCCACATCACCGACGTGCACAAACCGCAGAGGATGAAGAACAGGCACTTAACCGGGAACGTCCCGTCTACATTAAGGAAACCGCCCCAATGTATCCTCATCGACATCTGCGTCGTCTCCGGCATGAAGATTGCGATAACTATAAGGATTATCGCGACGGTGCTCACGGTAATCATCTGCGCCCGTGTTGACACCACGCCGCTTATAAACGAGCTCGTGAAGCGCCCTACAAGCATCAACAGCCAGTAGATTGCCGCAAGCGACCCGGCGAGAGTCGCCGCGCCCTCAAAGTCGCCGATGCCGCCCTTAACCGACGGAAGACTGAGCCAATGGTTCATAACGTTCGGAATGCCGATCTCTATCCCGACATAAAAGAAGATAGCTATCGCCCCGAGAACAAAGTGCCGGAACGACCACGCACTGTATTTATCCCTTACGCGTTTCACGCCTTTCGCCTTTTCCGCACGCGCTCTCTCCAACGCCGGCTCCGGCACTCTTACGAACGAGATAACTATGAACGCAAACAGGAACACACCCATGCCGATAAACAACAGCGGGGCAATATCACTCATCGACGTACGCTCCGTCACCGTGCCTACCAATACGCCGGCGAGCATCGGCGTGAGTGTCGCGGCAAGCGAGTTAAGCGACCCGCCGATTTGAATATATTGATTGCCGCGGTTGCCCCCACCCCCGAGCGTGTTCAACATCGGGTTGACAACAGTGTTGAGCATACATACGCAGAACCCGCAGATAAACGCGCCGAGAAGATAAATAACGAAGTTGAGGCATACCCGCCCCGCTATTATAACGCCCGCGCCCGTTATACTGCTTATATATTGCACGCCCAAGCCGATGAAGCCGACCGCAATCGCCGTCAACGCCGTCTTCTTATAACCCACCGTGGCGAGCATTCGTCCCGCGGGGACGCCCATAAAGAGATAAGCGGCAAAGTTCATCATATTGCCCATCATCCCCGCCCAACTGTACTGGTAACCCCATATATTGCCGAACGGCGCCGCCATATTCGTTACGAACGACACCATCGCAAAGAGGAACATCATCGCGATAATCGCAATGACTTTGCTGTTATTGTTTTGATTAGACATATTGTTGTTTGATTGGATTTTAGTTATTAGCCCGTGCGAATTATAATATAAAGAGGCGGAGGAGCGGCGTTCGTCCATCCCCGCCCCTTATATCATGCCCTTATCTGTCGATACCGAACTTGTAAATTGTTCTCTGCCTGTACTTCCTGTCGGGGCATAATTGCACGCTCGGGAAGTATGGTCTGTTCGGGCTGTCGGGGAAATGCTGGCATTCGAAACATACCGCCGAGCGGCGCGGGAATGTTGCCCCGTGCTGACCCGGATACCCCGTCGCCCAGTTATGGGTGTAGAGTTGTACGCCCGGCTCGGTTGTGTACACCTCCATAGCCCGCCCGCTCACGGGCTCTACGATACGCGCCGCAAACGAGAGCTCCCCCTCCTCGTTCTTATTAAGAACGAAGCAATGGTCGTATCCGTTCCCGCGCCGTATCTGCTCGTTATCCGCGTCTATATCCTGTCCGAGCGGCTTTGCAATGCGGAAGTCGAACGGCGTGCCGTCAACCTTTAATATCTCTCCCGTGGGGATGGATGTCCCATCTATGGGAATGTAATGGTCGGCGTTGATTTCACAAACCACGTTATCTATCGCCGGCGTGGGGTTCGCAATGCCCGCAAGAGAGAAGAAGCCGTGATGCGTGAGGTTGATTACAGTCTTCTTGTTTGTCTGCGCAAGATAATTAATAATCAGCTCGTTATCGTCCGTCCATGTATAAGTAACGAATGTCTTTACCTCGCCCGTGAACCCCTCTTCCCCGTAAGGGGAGATGTACGTCAGGGACAATTCCCGGTCATTCATCTGTATCGCGTCCCAGACGCGCGCATTCCAACCACGCTTTCCGCCATGCAACGAGTTCGATCCGTTGTTGATTGCAAGCTGATAACTCTTGCCGTTTAATTGGAATTGACCGCGCACTATACGATTGCCGTAACGCCCTATAAGCGTTGATAAATACGGCTCGGGGCTGTTTACGACATCGTTAATATTGTCGTGTCCCTGTATGACATTGGCGAAGCGACCGTCCCTATCGGGCACCATCACCGCCACCAACGCGCCGCCGTAGTTGGTAATCGCTACCTCCGCGCCGGTGCTGTTTTTAAGGACATAAAGGTCTGTTTGTTTGCCGTCTATTGTGGTCTGAAAGTCCTTGTGATCCAGACCACAGAGGCGTTCCGTCTCCGTTTGGTTTGCCATATACTTTGAGTTATTAGTTTATTCAATGACGCAAAATAACTCAAAATATTGCGTCAAGGCAAACGAATACCGGCAAAATTTGGTCTATAACGCGTTAAAAACAATTAAGCCGGATTATGTCACGCCGTAAGGGAATTAAGGAAATCAGCCACGACATACGAGCTCCCGCCCACAAAAATGAAGTCGTTCTCCCCCGCTTCGCCATACGCCGTATTGTACGCCGATGCAACAGACGGATAGCTCTCCCCTATCAAGCCGCACGCCCGCGCCATCATTGCGACTCGCTCCGAAGGTATAGCCCTGTGGTTGTCCGCCTGACAAAAATAATATTTTGCGCCGGCGGGAAGAAGCCTTAGGATCGACATTATATCCTTATCATCAACCATTCCGAACACTATTCTAAGTACCGCGCCGCTCCCCTTTCGTTTGTTGAACACGCCCGCAATCTGCGGTGCAAGATATTCCCAGCCCGCAAGATTATGCCCCGTGTCGCATATAACCAACGGATGGGAACAAATCTCTTGCCACCGCCCTTCCAAGCCCGTCAATGCGCATACATCAGCCATTCCCCGCCGTAATGCCGCGTCGCTAATCTCCATTTTATAACGGAGAAGAGCCACAGCGCTTAGTATCGTGCGGCGGTTCTTCTCCTGATACGCCCCGTGTAACCCGAACTCCACCTCCGGGCAATCAAACGTATCGGCGAAATAAAGCGGAGCATTACGCTCCCGTGCAACGGCTTCGAACACCGGTCTCGTCTCCCGTGTATACTCCCCTATAAGGCAGGGTACGCCCTCTTTTATGATACCTGCTTTCTCCCGCGCAATAGCTTCAAGCGTGCCGCCTAACAGTTGCGTATGGTCGAGACTGATATTAGTAATCACCGACAGAACGGGGCGGATAATGTTCGTGCAATCGAGTCTGCCCCCCAATCCGACTTCTATCACGGCGATGTCAACAGCCTCTTCGGCGAAGTATTCGAACGCCAAGGCGGTGGTTAATTCAAAGAAACTGGGGCATAAGGGCTCAAAGAACGCGCGCTCCTCCTCTACAAAACGCATGACACGCCCCTCCGTGACGGGCACGCCATTGACACGTATCCGCTCCCGGAAGTCGCGCAGATGGGGCGAAGTATACAACCCCGTGCGATACCCCTGAGCCTGAAGCACGGCGGCTAACGTATGCGAGCAACTGCCCTTGCCGTTCGTTCCGGCAACGTGTATAGTAAGGTATTTGCGGTGAGGATTGCCGAAATGATTGTCCAACGCGACAGTGTTCACCAACCCCTCTTTATATGCGCCGGCACCCGCTTTCTCAAAAGCGGGTGCAACATTATACAGATATTCGAGCGTCTCCTTGTAATTCATAATGTATTAGAAATAATTGCGGAAGCGGTCGAATATGGTCTTCTTGGTTTCCCTATCCCCCGTAAAATTGCTTTTGCCCCGCAAACCCTCTATCGCCATACGCTCTTCCCGCGTCAATGTCTTGGGTACGTACACACTTACGTTGACCAATAAATCGCCCGTACCCGAGCCGTATCCTTTCACCGCCGGCAATCCTTTTCCCCGCAGCCGCAATGTCTTTCCCGGCTGCGTTCCCGGCTCAATGGATATCTTTACTTCGCGTCCCCCTATTGTGGGTATCCTCACTTGTCCGCCTAATGCAGCGGTGGGGAAGTCGAGCAATAAGTTGTAGATGAGGTCTTGTTCATCACGAATGAATGTTGGATGCGGTTCCTCCTCTATGTATACCTGAATGTCGCCGTTAATTCCTCTACGTGGTCCGGCATTGCCTTTGCCCTGCACGTTGATGACCATACCCTCGCCTACACCTGCAGGAATGTTTACTTCAATTATCTCTTCGCCCTTGACTACGCCCGAACCGCCGCACGCCCGGCATTTGTTCTTGATAATTGTTCCTTCGCCTCCGCAGGCTGGGCAGTTGGTTTGGGTCCGCATCACTCCGAACACGCTTTGCTGTGTACGATACACTACTCCGCTTCCGCTACAAGTACGGCAAGTCTCCGCGCCCGACCCGTCTGCACTTCCGCTACCCCCGCAATGTGTGCATACAACATCCTTACGCACTTTCAGTCGTTTAGTTACGCCGGTTGCAATGTCCTCTAACGTCAGTTTCACTTTTATGCGTAAGTCGTTCCCCTTATATACTCTCCTGCCTTGTCCTCCGCGCGAAGAAAACCCGGAGCCGAATATGTCGCCGAAATCACGGTGCCCGCCGAATATGTCTCCAAACCGCGAGAAGATGTCATCCATAGAGAAACCGCTTGCTCCGCCAAATCCGTTCCCGAACCCGCTCCCCATACCGGGACCGTCGAACCCGAATTGATCGTATTGTTTGCGCTTCGTTGCATCCGACAGCACGGAGTATGCCTCGGCAGCTTCTTTAAACTTCTCTTCCGCATCTTTCTTTTCCGCTTCCGACTTATCAGTCTGCCGGTCGGGATGATATTTGATTGCAATCTTGCGATATGCCGCCTTTATCTCCGCGTCTGTCGCGGTCTTGGCAACGCCTAAAACATCATAATAATCGCGTTTCGCCATATCAGTACTTCCTCTCCTGCCGTTTGCTTAGCTTTGTCCTTACTGCCCTACGGCAACTTTCGCGTGCCTCAACACCTTGTCGTTCATCAGATACCCGGCTTGCACGCAGTCAATTACTTTTCCTTTCTTCTCGTTCTCCACACCGGGAACCATCGCCACAGCCTCGTGGAAATCAGTGTTGAAATCAGCTCCGTCTGTATTTATCTTTTCTACTCCGAGAGCCAGCAACACGTTGTTCAGTTTCTTCGCAATCAGCTCCCAACCCTCCTCTAAGGCGCGGATGTCGGCGGTCTTTCCCGCGTTTTGCATCGCACGCTCCATATCGTCAATCACGGGCAATATGGCTTTTACCACGTTCTGACCGCCGTTTAATATTAGCTCCGTCTTCTCTGCAAGCGTCCGCTTTCGAAAGTTCTCAAACTCGGCAGCCTTGTAAAGAAGCTGTTTTTTCAGCTCCTCAATTTCAGCCAAAGCAACGTCTAAGGGGTCTTTCTCCTCTTTCTTCACATCGTCAATGGTCTCTTTTGTTACATCGGCGACCGCGTTCAACCCTTCCTCTGTCTTGGGATTATCTTTCTTGCTCATTATCTTGAATCGTCTTGTTTCACGAACTTTTTTGTAACTCTAAGGTGTTGTTACAAAAAATGTGCCAAAAATTTGTTTCGGGCAATTTGTCAGGCATTAAAAGCGTGAAACTTTGCTTTGCATACGGGCAATAAATATACGAAAGGGGCGTTATATACGTGATTATGCGACGAACTTTTTCGCTTTTAATATTGCTCGCTGGCGTGATATGTAGTATGCTTGGAGCTTGTTCCGACGATGATTATACGACATCCTCTTCAGCGTGGCTGACATTCTCCGCGGATACGATTTCGTTCGATACGGTATTCGCCACCATACCCACGGCGATGAAAGATTTTTGGGTGTACAACACGGGCAAATCGCACATACGCCTTGCGAGCGTGCAACAGCAACGGGGGAACCAGTCCGGGTTCCGCGTCAACGTTGACGGCATATACTTGGGGAATACAACAGGCTGGCAGACAACTGATGTCGAAGTGCGTGCGGGAGACAGCATCCGCGTCTTCGTCGAGCTTACGGCAAACTCTACGGGAGACGAATTAACAGCAAATGCAGAAGACAACATAGTGTTCACTCTTGAAAGCGGAAACGTGCAGAAAGTGTGTCTTACAGCCGTCTCATTAGACGCCGACATACTCACTAACCCCGTCATATCGGAGAACACAACCTACACTGCCGACAAACCAATAATCATTTATGGCGGGCTGACAATAGAGGAAGGGGTAACGTTGACATTGGATCCGGGCACAACGCTATATATGCACGACCTTGCGGGTATTGATGTTTACGGCACTTTGCTTGCTCTTGGCGAGCCCGGACGCGAGGTCGTTATGCGGGGTTATAGGATAGACCGTATGTTCGATTATCTGCCTTACGACGGAGTAAGCGGGCAATGGCAAGGTGTCCATCTATACGAAACCTCATACGGCAACCGCTTCGAGTATACCAATCTTCACAGCGCCTTCAACGGCATAGAGATTGACTCCGCCGACGTAAACCGCAATAAACTGACCCTTGAAAGCGCAACTATACATAACTGTCAAGGGTATTGCATTACGTCGCGCAGTGCGTCGCTGACGCTTCATAACTGTCAATTGAGCAATGCTCTTGATGATTGTTTTAATGTTGACGGGGGAAATATAGAGGCGAATAACTGCACGTTCGCGCAGTTTTATCCCTTCGACGCGAACAGGGGAGTGGCGTTCCGCTTCGCAGGCACATCAGCCCCTGCCAATATTATTTGCAATAATTCGCTTATAACGGGGTACTCTTCCGACGAACTCCAGGCGGGCGACAGCCTATACACAATACGGTATAGATTTGATGATTGTATAATCCGCACGGTGCAGGACGCATCAATCGATACGTTATTATTCGCCGGCACACGATTCGAAACCTCTTCCGACGACACGCCTAACGGGTCGGCACACTTCGCAAAATTCGATACGGATAATCTCCAATACGATTTCAGTCTCGGCGAGGACTCCCCTTGCGTTGACGCCGCGAACCCGTTAACAGCGCTGCCAAACGACCGTAACGGATTGCCGAGAGACGATAAACCGGACATTGGAGCATACGAACTGACTAAACAAGAAGAATAATGAAAGAGTTTGATATAACGTTGCACGTGGAGCAACCATTGCTCTCCGAGCTGACCGCAGACGAACGCGAGTTGATTGATAATGCCGTCCGCGCGACAAAGAATGCAAATGCAAAGTACAGCGGATTTTGTGTCGGGGCTGCCATCCGCCTTGCTGACGGACGGATTGTTATAGGTGCGAACCAAGAGAACGCCTCGTTCCCGTTGTCTCTCTGCGCCGAGCGTACGGCTATATTCGCTGCACAAGCCGCATCGCCGGAGCAGTCCGTAACGACTATAGCTATATGTGCAAGAAACGCTGAAGGATTGTTGCGCGAACCCGTAACCCCCTGCGGGTCATGCCGGCAGGTAATGGTTGAAATGGAGGACCGTTACTCCAACCGTTTGAAAGTTCTCCTCTACGGCACGGAGAAGATATACCGTCTCTCCTCTGCACGCGACCTTCTGCCCCTATGCTTCGTAGATGCAAATATGCACGGCAGCGGCTCGAAAACACATTAAAAGCACTTCTCCGGCAACAACTTGTATATAAATAATCGGCGTACAGACAGACGTTTTCAGATACTTTTCATACATTTGCGAAAAATCTTAAATCTACAGTCTGACTTATGCATATATACACCGGAGAGCAAATAAAGGATTGGGATACTTACACCATCGAACACGAACCGATACGCTCCATCGACCTTATGGAGCGAGCCGCAACAAAGATTACCCGCGCAATAATGCATCGTTGGGACACGGAATGGCGAATTGTGGTTTTTGCCGGACCGGGAAATAACGGCGGCGACGCTCTCGCCGTAGCGCGGTTGCTGACGGAAGAGGGATATTTTGTAGAGGTTTATTTGTTTAATGTGAACAGCTCCTTGTCTGACGATTGCAGCCAAAACAAGCAACGCTTTGTCAAATCCGACGGTGCGAAACGCTTTACCGAGGTGGTTGACAGCTTCACATTGCCTCAGCTTGACGACGATACGCTCGTTATTGACGGGCTCTTCGGGTCGGGCTTGAACAAACCTCTGTCCGGCGGATTTGCATCGTTAGCCAAACTGATAAACGCCTCGCCGGCGGATGTGGTGAGCATCGATATGCCGTCAGGGCTAATGACTGAGGACAACACTTACAACAACCGGCAAACAATCATCCGCGCTGACGTTACCCTTACGCTCGGTCAAAGAAAACTCGCTATGTACCTTGCCGACAACGAAAGTTATCTCGGCGATATACAAGTACTCGACATCGGTCTGTCCGAAGAATATGTTCAGAAATATAATTCGGCATTTACGTTTGTCGAAGAGAGGGACATCAGGAAATTATTACGCCGTCGTTCGCCATTTATGCACAAAGGATTGGCGGGGCATGTTCTGCTTGTTGCCGGTTCGTACGGTATGGCCGGTGCGGTCGTGCTCGCGTCGAGAGCGGTCTTGCGTAGCGGCTCGGGGAAACTGACTATACATTCGCCCCGCAAGAATAATGACATCCTGCAGGTCGCTGTGCCAGAAGCGGTGCTCCACCACGATCCGGATGAGGACATCTTCTCCGAAATCCCGGACACAGCCGATTATGACGCAGTGGCGCTCGGACCGGGTTTGGGGGTAGACGAAACCACAGCTATCGCGCTTATGTCATTAGTTCCGAGAGTGCAGTGCCCCGTTGTACTCGATGCTGATGCCCTCAACATCCTCGCCGTGCACCGTCCTTGGATCAACCAGCTGCCGCGAAACCTTATCC